>JAILJL010000007.1 GCA_024694785.1 Lachnospiraceae bacterium | reverse complement strand
CCGGCTTTACCGACATAATCATTAAGTGAATATCCGGCTTCTTCGCCCCCGAGATCATCAAATTCGTTCTGTGAAATCTTACCGGTATAGCCGATAATATGGCAGAAGTATTCGCTGTCAACGTATCTGCGCAAAGTACTCTCCACTATGGATACACCCTGTAATTCCGCAAGATTCTCGTTTATCGCTGCAACAGTCTCTATACTTACACCCGTTGCAATTGACGTCGATATGAATCTTCTGTAAAAGTTCGCGGAAAGACCATATCTTACAACCGCGATTTCAAATGCAAGTCTCTCATCGTCAACGTCTTCAATTTCATAAGTATCATTTACAAGGTATTTGACAACCTGCTTTGCGGTGGCATTTGCTTCATCTATGCCAAGTTTTGAATTAAACTTTAATTCATCAATTGTTTTACGTCCGAATACATCAGCAAGGAATCGTAACCTCGTCGTTCCGCTGTTTTTAAAAGCGAATTTACCGTCTTCGTATACAATATCAAAGTTATTCTCAACCGAATCACCATGTTCTTCAATAATAAGAATTGTTTTCCTTATAATCTCGTTTAATTCTTTTGAACGCTGCTTTGAAGACTCATATGTACCGTTATCTTCTATAACGACCGAATAAGCAAGCTCGTTATATGCCAGGACTTCACCGTTACAGTCATATATATTACCACGGGTCGCCGCTATGTCACGCTCTTTCTCTACAAGAAGGGTGTAGTTGTTAAGATAATCCTCGCCACGAATTATCTGTAACACAAAAAGTCTGTTTGTCAAAACTCCCATCATAACCACAAGTACAACAGAAAAGGCAAATAGACGTGATCTTATTATATGTTTAATAAAAGCTCTTATCGCGTTAACCAAACTTACTTGCTCCCTTCTTTTCATATTCCTCAAGAAGGTTATTGACCTTAATTGTAGGTGGCAATATAAATAAAGACACTATAAAAGTGTACATAACTTCAGGCAAGATTAAATTCATAAGATAATAAGGGAATGAAAGATCACCTTTAAGCATGAATTTAAATACGTATACAGCAACGTTAAAAAGCGCATTTCCGAGCATGATAAGAATAAGCGGGAGCTTGATATCTTCCGCAAAGAAAACGCGCTTAAATAAACCTATTACATATCCGATGAACATATAGCAAAGAGCATAAAAGCCTATATAATCCGCAAAATAAATATCTACCAAAAGCCCCGCAATAAAGCCTATTATCATTCCCTCTCTCGATCCTCTCAACACACCGAGTGCGGCAACTATAATAATTAGCAAATTCGGGGATACCGATGCGATTTCAAGTCCTTTAAACCATGTAATCTGTATAAGAAAAAGGACTATAACCGCAGCAATTTCTACTGTTCTTCTAACAATTACTCTAATCATATTTCTTAGTCTGTAAGATTACCAATACTTCCTCAAGATGCGCAAAATCCACAACCGGAGTTATCATACCCGATTTGGTCAGGTTATTGGAATCAACCTTAATCTCAGTTACATATCCTATTAATATACCCTCAAGGTATTTATCGCTGATATTGGAAGTAACAACCTGCTCTCCTTCCGTTATCATATCGTTTAAATCATTCAATGTATCAAACAATATCGACTGTTTTTCATTCATTGATTTGATGCTTCCGCGAACTATACAATAGTCAGAAGTGGAAATCATCATACCGCTGACATTCGACAGATCATTTATGATGGTTGTGACAGTAGCAGAATGCTTTCTGACGGAAGTTACTATTCCTACAAGTCCCGAGCCCGCTATGACATTCATATCAACTTTGATTCCGTCTGCGGAACCCTTATTGATAACAAAAGTATCAAACCAGTTGCCTGAATCTTTTGCAATTACTCTTGCCGCAGTCTTCTCATAACTTGGATACTTTTTATCAAGTTCATACAGTTCTCTTAATGATTCAAGCTCATATTGTTCAAGTTTTAAAGTCGAATTCTCTGTCGTCAGCTCATCGACTTTGTTCTGTAATTCGGCATTTTCAACCATCAGCTGTCTTATATTCTTAAGTTCGTCCATTCTGTTGGACGCAAATAAGCCGATACTATTAAGCCCGCGCTGCATCGGAACAAAACAGTAATCGGCAAGATCTGATAAAGGACCGCCCTTAATATTGAAATTCATTCCGACAAATAATGACACCACACAGGCTCCTGCCAGAATTAAGAACATCGTTTTATTTGAAAGCTTAATCTTCGCTCTGTTAATCTTCTTTCTTCTACCTAACATATTACTCCGAAATACTCAAATATCAGCTCTTCAAATTATAGAGAAGTGAATTAAAGCGCTTCTCCGCAACTATATTAACGAGGCCGCGTACGGTACACTCTTCAGGATTATCTGTAAGATTAACCTTAATATTTGTCGCATTTGTAATCATCTTATCGATATCATGAAGATTGGATGTTCCACCGACAACATAAATACCTGCGTAGATTATATCTTTTGCAAGTTCCGGCGGAGTCTTCTCGAGAATCATCTTGATAGAAGTACAGATATTCTCCAGCTGCTCACCGATTGCTTCGTTAACATCCTTTGAAGAAATCTCCATCTCTATCGGAAGACCGGATACAACGTCGCGTCCTACTATAACCCTGGTTCCGTAATCCGCACCGACACCTGAACCAAGCTCCATCTTTAACTGCTGAGCAGTCTTGTGTCCTATAACAAGAGAATACTTTCTCTTGATATGTGCAATAATCGCATCATCGAGGTGATTGCCTCCGACACGCACAAGATCTGAGTATACAAGTCCCGATAAAGAAAGGACCGAAACCTCGGTTGTATCTGCACCGAGATCAACAATCAAAAGACCCGTCGATTCCTTTACGTCAAGGCCACGTCCTATGGCTGCCGCAATAGGCTTCTCGCAAAGTCTTACCGTCTTCGGACGCATTTTGCTCTTATAGAAAAGTTCATAAAATGAACGCTTCTCGACTTCCGTAATATCAGTAGGCACTGCGATGATAAACTCTGCATTCTTAATATGACCTTTGACATTCTTCTCGAACATATCCTCAATCATTCTCTGCATATTGTTAAAATCAGCAATAACGCCGTTAACAACAGGGAAAGATACGCTTATGCTCGAAGGCGTCTTCTCATACATTGCATAAGCCTCATCACCGTATGCATAAAATTCCTTTTTATTCTTAATAGCTATGGCATCCTTTTCACAGAATACCTGATCGTTAGCTTTGGATATAACCTTGATATTAGCAGTTCCTATGTCTACTCCATATATATTAGCTGCCATTTTACTCCTCCTATATCATGTTATGTTCACTCATACTGTAAAACGAATTATCACCGATTATAATATGGTCTATTACCTTAATTCCGACTATTCTGCCCGCTTCCGCAAGCTTTCTTGTAGTAACTTTGTCTGCGTTGCTTGGTGTCGCATCACCGCTCGGATGATTATGAATAAGAATGATACTGACTGCCTCTTTTCTAAGTGCAAGATTAAATATCTCTCTTACGGAATACACAGCTTCATTCTCGGTTCCGACCGAAATTCGCTCTTCCGAGATAAGTTCAAGCTTTGAATTAAGCATCAAAAGCATCATATTCTCACGCTTTAGATGACGCATGGATTCTTTGTAATAATCCGCAATGCTAAGCGGAGAATCGAACCTTACATTCCTCTTTCTTTCCGTAACGTAGATCCTGCTGCTAAGCTCCGCAACCGCCTTAAGCTGCATTGCCTTAATCTTCCCAATACCCTCTATCTTAAGAAGCTCGTCATAAGAAAGCCTCATAAGATTCAATATATTCCCGTTATTAAACCGCAGCACTTCATGAGAAAGCTCCAAAGCGCTGACCCCTTTAATACCGGTTCTTAAGATGATGGCCAGAAGTTCCGCATCTGTCATTGCTGCCGGTCCCATCTTTAAGAAGATCTCCTCCGGCTGCTCGGATAAAGGTAATTGTTTAATTGTTTTTTGTGTCAAAATCTGTCCTTTCTATCTCCCAATTCACGAAAGAACACACATGCATATTTTATCACAAATGCCGATTTATGTATAGTTTATTGTAACTTACACAGCCCTTTTTCTTTCATTTTCTGCAACGACATAAGAATGCCCTGCTTTGCATGCTGATACGTAATTCCTCCCTGGAAAAACGCGGTATAAGGCTCACGAAGAGGGCCATCCGCAGAAAGTTCTATAGAGGATCCCTGATTAAAAGCTCCTGCCGCCATAATTACTTTGGAATCGTAACCCGGCATATCGGAAGGCTCAGGCACAACATAACTGTCAATAGGCGCGCCCGCCTGTATTCCCTCGCAGAACGCTATCAATCCTTCAGGCTTATTGAATGTAATCGCCTGAATAATATCGAATCTTTCGTCACTTGCCGAAGGATGAACCTCAAATCCCAGCTTTTCATATATATTTGCTGCGAAAATGGCTGCCTTCAAAGCAGATGCCACTACGTTAGGTGCAAAGAAAAGTCCCTGATAGAAAGATTTAATAGTCGAAAGCGAAGCTCCCACTTCCTTTCCGAGTCCCGGAGAGGTAAGTCTGTTTGCTGCATTCTCTATGCAATCCTTCTTACCGACTATATATCCGCCAATAGGCGCAAGTCCGCCACCGAGGTTCTTGATCAAAGAACCTACCATCATATCAGCCCCAACGTCAAGAGGCTCGATTGTCTCCACGAATTCACCATAGCAATTATCAACCATCACAATAACCGACGGCTTGATATCTTTGATAAATTTAATAAGTTCCCCGATTCTTTCAACCGAAAGCGTCGGTCTTGTTGCATATCCCTTGGATCTTTGAATCGTAACAAGCTTGGTTCTTTCATTGATTGCATTCTTAATGCCTTCATAATCAAAGCTTCCATCATGAAGCAAATCAACCTGACGATAGCTTATTCCATATTCCTTTAAAGAGCCCTTACAGTCTCTTATTCCGATTACTGATTCAAGTGTATCGTAAGGCTTACCCACCGGGGATAAAAGCTCATCACCGGGACGTAAGTTAGACATTAATGCAAGCGCAAGTGCATGAGTTCCGCAGGTAATCTGCGGACGTACCAGTGCATCCTCACCATGAAACAGATCTGCATATACGCGCTCAAGCTTATCTCTTCCTATATCATCGTATCCGTATCCGGTAGCTATATTAAAGCATTCCGTATCGATTCTGTGGTTGCGGAACGCCTCCATTACACGTAAATGATTAATTTCAGCTATTTTATCAATTCGGTCAAATCTTTCTTTTAAAGAATCAAGAATCTTCTCACCGAATTCAAATACATCCTCATCAATACCATACTTTTTGTACTGCTCTTTCAATAAAACATCCATCATTTTACCCTATTATCTCCCTTTCTTTTATAATGTCCACCATCTTATCTACAATTGCATTTACATCCTTATATTCGCTTCTGTCAATCCGGATAACATCCTTTTCTCTCTTAAACCAGGTTATCTGTCTTTTTGCGAAATGTCTCGTATCGCGTTTTATGATATACACTGCTTCTTCAAGTGTAAGCTTCCCATCAAGATAATCAAGAATTTCTTTGTAACCGAGGCCTTGCATGGCCACATCGGTTCTTACATAACCTTGCTCCTTAAGTGCTTTTACCTCATCAACAAGGCCATCTTCAAGCATCTTGTCGACTCTTTTGTCGATTCTTTCATAGAGCTTATCCCTGTCGTCAGTCAGTACGAAAAAGGCATTGTTGTAGATTGCATCCCGCTCTCGCATGATTTTATTATGCTCCGAAATAGGCGCATTATTGTCATGGAAGAACTCCAGCGCGCGAATCACTCTCTTGACGTTATTCTTATTAATCTCATCGGCAGCTGCAGGATCCACCTTCCGAAGCATCTCATGAAGATAATCCGCGCCTTTTTCTTCGTATAACCCTGTAAGTTCGGCTCTGTACAAGGAATCCGCTTCCTCATCCGGGAACTCGACCCCATATAAAAGCGCCTGTATGTAGAATCCTGTTCCGCCCACAATCATCGGTATCTGATTCTTCTCATATATCTTTTTAAGCGAAGCTTCAGCCATATCCTTGAAGATTTTAACATTAAAATCATCCGAAGGCTTAAGTTCATCAATAAGATAATGATCCACACCATCCATTTCTTCTTTTGTAATTTTGGCAGAACCGATATCCATCCCTTTATATACCTGCATTGAATCGGAAGAGATTACCGCGCCGTTAATGCGCTTTGCAAGCTCTATGGATACTTTTGTTTTACCTGTTGCGGTTGGACCCGCAATAATAACAAGCGGTTTCTTCATCGTTTGAACCTCTTTTCAAGTTCCTGCTTGGTAAGCTCGATTATTGTCGGACGGCCATGGGGACAATGATATGGATTATCCAATGTCAGCAGCTCGTCGATAATTGCATTTGCTTCCTCGAAAGAAAGCTTATTGTTACCTTTAACAGCCGCCTTGCACGACATCATTGCAATTTTGTCTGTTATTACTTTTGCGGTCTCTTTGCCTGTGAAATCTTCAAGTTCATCAATCATCGCTATAAAAAGCTCTTTGCTGTTGATACCGTACATATTATACGGTATCTCCGATACTATAACTTCATTGCCGCCAAAGTCCTCTATCTTGAATCCGATATCTGTGAAATTATTAATATACTTGCTTAGAAGCACCATTTCCCTGTCATTAAGTGAAATGATCATCGGCGGGTTAATAACCTGAGAGCTCATGGCTCTTTTATCCATAAGTTTAATTGTCTTCTCATACAGTATGCGCTCATGAGCAGCATGCTGATCTATTATGTAAAGAGTGTCGTTAAGCGTAACAAGCCAGTATGTATCAAATATCTGACCGATAACTTTATGCTTGATGCGCATCTTTTCATCAAGAAAATGATAGGATTCCTCTTCGGTATCCTTAATAAGATCGCTTTTCTTATCTTCATATAACGGCAATTCTTCCTGCTTATATGCTATTGCGTCTTCCTTATACACCTTAAAATACGGTGAATCCTTTGCAACCGCTTCTTTGACCTTGCCAAGTCCTATGTCTTCACTTGCTTTATATATAGGTTTTTTCGGCGCACTATCGCCGTTCGTCTTGATAATCTGCTGCTTATTAATCTCAAAGGGCTCAAATTTCGGAGAACTTTCAATTCTTTCCTTAGTCTCGGATAAGGATTCTTTTTCCTTTATTTCAAAGTTTGAAAGAATAAGATCCTCACTCGACAGAAGTTTTTTAATCCCACGGAGAATCAAATCATACATCAATTCCTCATTCATGAATTTAACTTCCATTTTGGTCGGATGAACGTTAACGTCAACAGCTTTATTATCGATACTTATGTATAAGAAGACTATCGGAAACTTATGCTGCATAATAAAAGTTCTGTAGCCTTCTTCAACGGCTTTAGTTAATACCTTTGCGTTAATGTACCTTCCGTTGACAAAAAAGTTCTCGTAATTCCTGTTACCGCGTGAGATTCCGGGTTTGGCAATATAGCCGGTTATATGAACATTATCTTCACCAAAATTCACAGGGATAAGATCCGTAATCAGTTCTTTGCCATATAAGCTGTATATGGTCTCCTTAATATCATTATGCCCGCTCGTATTAATCTTGGTATTTCCGTTTACTATATATCTTGTCGCAATCTCCGGATGAGAAAGTGCCAGATGCTCTACAAGAGAAGTGATATAAGATCCTTCCGTCATCTCCGACTTAAGGAATTTCTTTCTTGCCGGTGTATTGAAGAACAGATTCTTAACAAACATTGTAGTTCCGTCAGGCGCACCCACATCTTCCGTATCTCCCATAACTCCACCTTCAATACGTAGTCTGGTACCGTTAAGCTCATCTTTTGTCTTTGTTATTATCTCAAGCACCGATACGGCTGAAATCGAGGATAAAGCTTCTCCTCTGAAACCGAGTGTGGATATATTATATAGATCATCATCACTTTGTAATTTACTTGTCGAATGGCGCAAGAAAGCTGCCTCGATATCTTCTTTCTCGATACCGGAGCCATTATCGGTGACGCGTATATAGGAAATACCGCCATCCTTAATCTCAATTGTAATCGCGCTTGAACCTGCATCAATTGCATTTTCCACAAGCTCTTTTACAACATTTAACGGTCTTTCAACAACCTCGCCTGCCGCAATTCTATCAATTGTATCCTTCGAAAGTAAATGTATCTTTGACATTAATTCTCCTTACAACTTGTTCTTAAGCTCCAGAAGCTTGTTTAATGCTTCAATCGGTGTCATATTCATGACATCAAGGTTCTTAATCTCATTTAATACAGGATTCTCAAATCCTATATCAAACAGACTTAACTGTTCCATATCTCCTATCGATTCGTTCCTGCCGGGAGCGGTTTTTTCAACGATATTCTCTGTATGAAGTGCAACATCGCTGTTCGCAAGCTGCTCGGCAATTTCTTTTGCACGGCTTATTACGGAATCCGGAACACCCGCAAGGCGTGCAACCTGGATTCCATAGCTTTTATCAGCACCACCCTTGACTATTTTACGTAAAAATACAATATCATCGCCGTTTTCTTTAACGGCAATACAATAGTTGCTTACATTATCAAGACGGCCCTCAAGCTCCGTAAGTTCATGGTAATGAGTTGCGAACAATGTCTTCGCTCCAAGTATCTTTGGATCCGATATATGCTCAACAACCGCCCACGCGATTGACAAACCATCATAAGTACTTGTTCCGCGTCCGATTTCATCAAGCAGTATAAGACTGTTACTTGTGGCATTACGAAGTATATTGGCAACTTCAGTCATCTCCACCATGAAGGTCGACTGTCCGCTCGCAAGATCGTCGGATGCACCCACTCTTGTAAATATACGGTCTACAATTCCGATATTGGCATAGCTTGCCGGAACATAGCTGCCCATCTGCGCCATAAGACATATGAGCGCGGTCTGACGCATATATGTTGATTTACCTGCCATATTAGGTCCCGTAATAATGGCAATTCTGTTCTTCTTATTATCGAGATAAGTATCATTCGGAACAAACAGATTGCCGGATATCATTCTTTCAACGACAGGGTGACGTCCGTCTTTGATCTCTATTATTCCATCCTCGTTAATATCAGGTCTTACGTAATTATTCTTGTCTGCAACATATGCCAGAGAGCATATTGCATCAAGCATGGCAATCGCTTTGGCTGTCTTATGTATTCTCTTAACTTCCGCAGCTATACGCTGTCTTATATCGGTAAAAATTCTGTATTCAAGTGATATCAGATGCTCCTCGGAAGAAAGAATCGTATCTTCAAGCTCTTTTAATTCGGGTGTTGTATATCTTTCCGCATTGGTTAAAGTCTGTTTTCTTATAAAGTAATCCGGAACACTGGAAAGATTACCGTTTGTAACTTCAAAGCAATAACCGAACACCTTACTGTACTTAACCCTTAAGTTCTTGATTCCGGTCTTCTCACGCTCTTTTGTCTCAAGGTCTATAAGCCAGTTTTTGCCTTCTGTCTTGGCAAGTCTTAACTTATCTATAGCTTCCATATACCCCGTCTTAATGATATTTCCCTCATTAAGCGTGATCGGCGCATCCTCGTTAATTGATTCTTCTATGAGATTATAGATATCCCTTAGGTCATCCATATCCTCATTAATATCCACAAATGCCTTGCCTTTCATGTCCCTAAGAATGTTCTTAATTGCCGGGATAAGCTCTATGGAAGTCTTAAAAGCTATAAGATCCCGGGCATTGGCGGATTCATAGGTGACCTTACCCACAAGTCTTTCAAGATCGTATATCGGATTGAGATATTCTCTTATCTCATCTCTGTTAATAAGGTTAGCATTAAGCTCCTCAATCATGGATAGACGCTCTTCTATAAGCTGTCTGTCGGTAAGCGGCTGTTCCACATATGAGCGAAGCATTCTTGCTCCCATAGCAGTCTTCGTCTTATCAAGAGTATGAAGAAGCGAACCGATTTTGTTCTTCTCTCTCATCGTCTCCACAAGTTCGAGATTTCTTCTTGACGCTCCGTCAATCATAAGATACTTGCCGCTTATATATGGATGCAATGTCGTAATATGCGCAAGGGAGTTCTTCTGGGTATCATAGAGGTATTTAAGCAAAGCACCGGCAGCAATGGTTCCTGTCGGGAAATCTGCCAATCCCAAAGCGTCTAACTTTTTGACACCGAAATGAGTAAGAATAACATTACTTACGGTGTCATCATCAAAGTAATAATCATCAATCGTTCCAAGCTGGAGATTGTATTTATTCTTATATTCAGTCAAGTCAACACCGCTCATGGAGAAAGCCTCGTTTGAGACGATTTCAGGCGGTGCGTACATTATAATCTCATCAAGTAAAGCCTTACTGCCCTTTACTTCAGTAACATGGAAATCTCCCGTAGTTACGTCTACTGCAGCTATACCAAATATATCACCGAAATAAACCACGCAAAGAAGATAGTTATTCTTTGCTTCATCAAGAGCCTGCATACTTGTGATTGTTCCCGGCGTTACGACTCTTATTACTTCACGCTTGACAAGGCCCTTAGCTAACTTCGGATCTTCGACCTGCTCGCATATAGCTACTTTATAACCTTTTTGAACAAGTTTATTAAGATATACATCGGCAGAATGATATGGCACTCCGCACATCGGCGCGCGTTCCTCCATACCGCAATTCTTGCCGGTTAATGTAAGCTCAAGCTCTTTTGATGCCGTAATCGCATCATCAAAGAACATCTCATAAAAATCACCGAGACGATAGAAAAGAATACAATCGCTGTATTCTTCCTTGGTCTTAAGATACATTTGCATCATAGGTGATAATTCACTTGCTACTATTTCCACGTTTATAATCCTCTCTTACGGCATATATTTTGCGGCAATTCTTTCCGCAACTTTCATTCCGTCCATTGCCGCAGACATAATACCACCTGCATATCCCGCGCCCTCTCCCGCAGGATAAAGTCCCTCAATATCACTTTGGAGTTCTTCATTTCGCAAGATTCTTACCGGTGAAGAAGTTCTGCTTTCAACTCCGGACATAACCATATCATCATCATCAAAACCTTTGATCTTATGCCCGAAAGCTCTGATTCCTTCAATAAAGCTTGTATTTATCTCTTCACTGTATATGCCTCTTAAATTGGCAAGAGTATTCGATCCTTTTACGGATGTCGGAATATGTCCGAGGCTTTCCGATACTCTGTTATTAACGAAATCTATAAATCTTTGCTGAGGGATTCTGCCATTTCCGATATCATAGGCTTTCTTCTCGATTTCTCTTTGAAATGCCACTCCCGCAAGGGGGCCCGTACCGCCGTAATCCTCAGGTGTAACCGATACTATTACTGCGGAATTCGCATTAATGCCATCGCGCTTTTTATAACTCATTCCGTTAACGGCAAGTCTTCCTTCTTCAGAACTCGCGTTAACAACATATCCGCCGGGGCACATACAGAATGTATACACTCCGCGACCGGATTGCGCAGTATGTGTAAGCTTATAAGGCGCTGCCGGAAGTTTATCGGCGGATTCGCCGTATTGGGCATTATTAATCAGCTTTTGCTCGTGCTCGACTCTGAATCCCACTGCGAATGACTTTGCTTCCATCGGAACATTCAGCTCATACAGAACCTTAAAAGTGTCTCTTGCGCTGTGTCCTATTGCAAGAACGCATATATCGGAATTAATCACTTCATTTGCCGAAGTAACGATACTTATAAGCTTATTGTTCTCAATATTAAAGCTCTCGGCCTTAGTATTAAACTTAAACTCTCCGCCGTATTCTTCTATCCTTTGTCTTAAATTCCTAATTACGGTAAATAATACATCCGTACCCACATGCGGCTTTGCATCGTAAAGTATTTCCGGATCGGCGCCACACTCTACGAATAGTCTTAATACTTCGTCATTTCTAAGATAAGTATCTTTTACGAGTGTATTAAGCTTGCCATCCGAAAAAGCGCCTGCCCCGCCTTCTCCGAACTGGACATTTGATTCTGTATCAAGTACGCCCGTTTCAAAAAAGCACTCAACATCTTCTATTCTTTCTTCGACTTTTTTACCGCGTTCCAATATAATCGGACGATATCCGTACTTTGCAAGATAATATGCGGCAAAAAGCCCGCAAGGACCGGCTCCTATAATAACCGGTCGAGTGTCGATCCTTGTTCTGTCATCATTTAAATCTCTTAGGAATTCATAACGCGTATGCTTATATTGTGTAATATTCAGATCTTTAATCACGGCTTTATTGTTAAGGACTTTCTTCTCGTCCTTAACTTCCGCAACAAGTCTTAAGACATAATTAATCTCAGGCTTCTTTCTCGCATCTATCGAACGCTTGTCGATTGTAACGGAAAGAATATCATCTGTACTTACATGTATTAATTTTGCAATCTTTCTTTTTAAGGCATCTTCATCATAAGAAATCGGAACCTTAACATCATTAATTCTAATCATCTATTCAACCTTTGCGGCATTTAACCCCGCCACATATCCGGAAGACCATGCCCACTGCAGATTATATCCTCCGCACATACCATCTATATCAATAAGTTCGCCGGCAAAGTATACTCCGAGCACAATCTTTGATTCCATAGTATCCTCATTGATTTCATTCGTATCAACGCCGCCTGCAGCAACTTGCGCATCTTCAAAAGAACGTGTTCCTGAAATATTAACCTTAAAACTTTCTACCCATTTAATAATTCTGTCTATATCACCATTCTTTAAGTCCATGCATATAGTATCGGGATCAAGTCCCGCATTCTTAATTACACATTCGGCAATCTTATCGGGAATCAATCCGATAAGTGCAGTTTTGGCGCTTTTATAAAAATTATCACCCTTGAATCTTGAAACCACCTCTTCGATATCAACATCGGGTACAAGATTAAGTGACACCACTACCTTGCTACCCTTCTTTAATGCATATGACACATATCTGCTTGCCTGGAAGGAAACTATACCCGACAAACCATTTTCAAGAAAAAGCGCCTCACCTCTGTCTTCGAAAACAGCTTCGGAGTTTTCATATAATGTAAGTTTAATTTCTGCACGATTTCCTGCAAGCTCTCTCAAAAATGAATCCTCAGACTTCAAATGTACTAATGCAGGTACAATATCTATGAAGGTGTGCCCGAGCTTTTCTATATATTGAAAAGCGGATCCGTCACATCCGGATTTGCGTCCTGCAAGAAGTCCGGTCGCAAATATGATTCTCTTTGCATTTATTTCTCTTTTGGATAATGTGACGATAAATCCGTCTTCTTTCCTTATATCACTGATATTTTCATTAAGATATACATGGATTCCTCTGTTTCTGACAGCTTCCGTAAGGCAGGTCACAACGGATGATGCCTGCTCCGAATAAGGATACATATATCCGTTTTTTTCCTTCGGATATATACCGATTTCTTTGAAATGTTCGATTGTATCTATCTCATTAAACTGCGAAAGCGCAGAATTAACAAAGGCAGGATTACTGCCTCTATAGAATTCTTCGCCCATTTTTTTATTTGTGTAATTACATTTGCCGTTACCTGTAGACAATATCTTTCGTCCAAGCATGTCATTATGCTCGACTATCGTTACGTCTGCACCCGATTTTGCCGCAGTAAGAGCAGCCATAATTCCGGATGCGCCGCCGCCTACAATCAATACATCAGTACTTTTCATAACCTACCTACTTAATAAGATGAAGCTTTCTCGAAATTCTGAGTAATACGTGCCCCTTAGGGAAATGAAGCATTTCTTCGGCATTTAATCCTCTAAGGAGTATAAGGAATATAAAGTATACGAACGCACCTACAAATATACTTATGACTGTCCATATTTTAGTGACAATCGCCCTGTCTGAATATAACATCATAAGGCCAAATCTCGTATAATAAACCGCCACACCCATTATCGCCGACGCAATCGAAGGAATAATAAATGTACGCAAGATTTCCTGTCTGTATCTTAGGTATCTTCTTATCGCCATTCCGTTAAGTATACACATAAGGAAGGCATAGAAAGCATTGGCATATACAACCGCGTAGATATTAAGATCAAATGCATACATTAAAACAACGAGCACTCCGCAATGCAGAATAAGCGCAATTATCGCATTTTTGACAGGCTCATTTAAGCGGTCTATTCCCTGTAAGATACCATTCGTTAATGTGGAGAGCGAATAGAACGCAACTGAAATCGCTCCTGCAACAAGCATATTTTCGGTAAGCCTGGTACCATCATTAAAAAGAAGCTCCATAATCGGCTTGGCAAGAACTGCAAGGCCCACAACACAAGGTAAAGCTATAACCATAACAAATCTTGTTGCCTGATAAGTCTTCTTTCTTGCAATTTTCATATCCTTATGTGCAAAGGCTGCTGTAAGCTCCGGAACAGTAGATGCTGCCATGGCAGAAGCTATTGCAAGCGGAACATTTATGAGAAGCTTGTATTTACCCGCATATACTCCCCAGAAATCGCTTATATTCTGTTCGGCATATCCCTGCGCGGCGATTATGTTCTTAAATATTGCCTGATCCACAATTCCGCTTATATTATATATAGTCGTACTCAAAAGTACCGGAACTATGGTCAGTATAAGTATTCTGACAAGAGTCCTGTAAGGAATCGTCTCCGTACTCTTCTGCTTTCTCGCAAGTCTTGTAATTGCCGGCTTAAAGCATATGAATATAAATCCTATAAATAATAATCCTGCCAAAGCACCGATGGTAGTACCAAGCGTTCCTCCTGCCGCACCAAAAGCAGCGGCGTAATCATCGGCATTACCGAGAACTGCGCCCACCTTTAATCCGCGCTTAAATAATACATAAGCGAAAGTAACACTTACAATCGCATTTATTATCTGTTCGATTATCTGCGAAAAGGCTGTCGGAACCATGGTTCCCATACCTTGGAACAAACCTCTTAATACACCCATAACAGAAAGGATTATAAGTGCCGGTGCAAGTACCAAAAGAGCATATACGGAAAGCGGCGTCTTGAGAATTTTGGTAATTGTTGACGCACCGAAAAGCACTATCAATGCGGCAACTATACCGCTTGACAACGAAAGAACGATGGCACACTTATAGATTTTTTTAACCGTTTTATAATCGCCGACGGCTCTATATCCCGATATGAACTTTGATACTGCTGTCGGAAGCGAATACGACGAAATAAGCAACATGATATTATACACTTCGAATGCCGAAGCATAATAATCGTTGCCGTGATTGCCTATTATAGCCGTCATCGGGATTCTATACAGTAATCCGATGATTCTTGATGCTATCGAAGCAATTGCCAGGATTGAACCCTGTACAATAAATTCGCTTCCTCCACGTCTTTTTTGTGCCATACAAATACCTATCTAACAGTGATTTTATCTTTGTTTCTTTTATTTATAAGCAATACCCATGTCTTACCCGGATTAAGTTTGATCTCGTTGCCTTCACTATCGTAGTAATGAGTTATTGCAAATTCCGAATCCTTCTTCCAGGTAATATTGATTTTCTTGCCACGTGTAATAAATGCTCCTTCACCGGTTCCCACAGTTCCTATTTTAAGCGACTCATTATCGTCAAAATAGCTTATACTTACAAACTGCATGATAATATTGGTGCAGCTAATCTGATCATTGTTTTCAAGATCTACATGCTTTCCTTTATACTGGAATCTGTAATAAAGCTCGTCATCCGAATTATACTCAAAGTACGGCGCATCAACGGAATATCCCGGTTCGACATATACCGCACTTTCACCATCATTTAAATCATTGAATTCATCATCACCCACAAAAAGGAAATGGCCCGCATGTCCCTCGGGATACGTAACTCCATATCCCTTTTTTTTCTCGGCATATTTATATATCTCTTCACCGATTGCATAGCAGTTATGCGGTGCTTTTCTGTCCTTTGTACGGAAAAAGATGGAATCGCATTCGCCCTTAAGTCCGTTAATATTTAATACTTCGGATTTTGCCAATGTATCCTTTGCATACTTGGACTGTCCGACATGGGCATACAAAGCATCATATTCACAGGCATAATGACAGAAATAATATCTGCATGAACGGCATGAACCTATTTTCTTTAAAGACTTATAATCTTCAATAATCGACATAAGTCTCGTTATGCCGCCTTCAACAGGAATCTCATATACAACGGAAGCCTCACTTATACCACTCTGCGGTGCGGCAGACTTGGTATTACCCATCATAATCGCAAGAGGTCTTAATTTCGCGAGATTCTCATCAATATATAGGCCTGTAATCCCGCTTCTTACCATTCCGTCATGTGTATTATCAGGCTCCTCTTCTTCCTCGGGTTTTTCTTCATAATCCTCTTCAGAATCCTCATAACCTATCTGTGACGGCGATAAAATATCATCATCGTTTTCAACTCCACTGCAGGCCATAAGTACGAATGCCATAAGGCATACAAGAATTAACAGCTTAGACTTTCTCATATTATTCCTTCCTATCTCTCTATTTTAAGTATGGACATTATTTCCTTCTGTTTACCGAACATCTCATCTTCCTCTTCCGGTGTCATATGATCGTAAGACAAAAGATGAAGCATGCTGTGACAAATTAGAAACGCATATTCCCGAAGCTTCGAATGTCCGTATTCTTCAGCCTGATCAATTACCCTCTTTACGCATATAACAATATCTCCAAGCATAACTTCTCCGGTATCGGGATCAAAACAGGAATCATCATTATCAAGGAAACTGTAATCTCCCCGCTTCTCATAATCAAGAAAAGGAAATGACAGCACATCGGTTACGGAATCAATGTTCCTGTTTTCACGATTAATTTCCTTAATTGTCTCTTCATCGGTAATTGTCAAACTCACCTGAACATCATAAGGAAAACTCTCATGATCAAGCACCGCTTCTATAACCTTATCGGCAATCTCCTCATATGAGAAATCAAATTCGATATCGGTTTCATTAACAAAATCAAGGGTCATAGATTCTCCATCTCCTTAACAAGATAATCCCTCATTTTAATAAATGAATTCATGGAAAGACCACTTTCATCTATAATTCCTGATGCAGATATATCATTAAGTCTGCTGATTATAACAATTTGTCGCGGAACCTCGTTTGATTCAAGCTTCGGCAACTCCGTAATGAGCTCATCGACAATTTCTATTACCGCACCTTCCCTGGTCCTTATAGGCTTCTTAATGCCTTTATACGCGGAAACGATGGTTATTACCTGTGGCGGTAAAGCATTTTGACGTCCAAGTGAACATGCAAATTCTATCGGATCATCTTCATCATTATCACAAAGCGCATAATAAAACCCGCCGGACATGCAAAGTTCCGCATCGATTCCGATTATTCTTGCCACTCTCGATGACCAAACCGCAACTTTTCTCGCATGATTGTACTTACTTAACGAAGAATTCTTCATAAGTTTAACAAGCGGGAAATTCTCACCGAGGATTGTCTCGACCGCAAGCGGTACATCCTTCCCGCCAAACTTCTTCATGAGATAATATCCGATCTGCATAATAATTATATTAATAATCGCAACTACACAATTATTGATCAATAATCTGTAGTCGTTTCCCCGGCCGTTTACAAACTGAAGGAGATAAAACATAACAAAAATAATTCCGAATATAACAAATATCAGGAACTGCCTGTTTTTCTCGCTTTTAAAAGCCTTGGCAAATAAAAGACCCATCAACAAAAGTGTAAGATATATAACCACTTCCGAACTGGTATATGCATACAAAACAGCTGTATATATAAACACAAATATCGATAATTCCATTCCGGTGTAAAATGGCAGAACCGAAGCCAAAAGCACTGTCATGGCCGGTACTATCGAACACGGAATCTTAAATATCGCAAGTGCCGACGAACACGCAAAAAGTACCGCGAGCAAAAGTACAAGCTTTGATATTTCAAAGTGTATATTATTCACAATATCGTTTGTTATATAATCATATTCAAACGCAAACAGAAACGCCGTATAATTAAGTATTGTCGTAACTATCAAAACCACCGTATCTTCAGGCTTGATTGTCCCGAGTATATTGGTGATTATAATCGGTATAAGCCCAAGTAGCGGTATTATTGAAAACTTTACTTTATCCCAGTTGTTGATGGAATCCTTTATTCGCATTACATCTAATTCCTTTTGCCTGCAATTCTTTTGGTTTTTACCTCACCTTTTTTCCTTCCGGCATCCTTTTTCTCGTTTTTCTTTTCAAAATCTTCATATGCAAGAACTATTTTCTGAACAAGAGGATGTCGCACAACATCTTTACTTGTAAGCTTGATGATGCCTATTTCCTCCACATTCTTAAGAACTTTTAATGCAACATCAAGTCCCGATTCAACCTGTGGTCCCAAGTCCTTTTGTGTAGCATCGCCTGTTACCACAACTTTTGAACCGAAACCGATTCTTGTAAGGAACATCTTCATCTGCGCAGGCGTAGTATTCTGTGCCTCATCAAGAATTATAAAAGCATTGTCCAAAGTACGACCTCGCATATATGCAAGAGGAGCTACTTCAATAAGGCCTTTTTCCATATTCTTGGCAAAACTGTCCGCACCCATTATCTGATATAATGCATCATATAACGGTCTTAAATAAGGGTCGACTTTACTCTGAAGATCTCCCGGTAAGAATCCCAGCTTCTCTCCCGCTTCAATCGCAGGTCTTGTAAGAATGATTCTTGATACTTCTTCATTCTTGAATGCCGTAATTGCCATTGCCATAGCAAGATATGTCTTTCCTGTACCCGCAGGCCCTAGTCCGAAGACGATCATCTTTTTCTTGATGGCATCTACATATTCCTTCTGACCAATTGTCTTAGGTGCAACCGGCTTACCCATAACCGTATGACATATTGTCTCTTTGTCCGTAACCGGCATATCACCGATTCTGTCTTCAATGCAAAGGGAAATCGAATAGTCAACATCATGTTCCGTAACTTCACCGTTATGCTCTTCTATATCGAGAAGTTTGACAATGGTCTTTTCTGTCAAAGCAACATCTTTTTCTTCTCCGATTATCTTAATGGCATCATTTCTTGCAATCAAAGTCACATGAAATGCTTTTTCAATCTTCTTAAGATAATAATCAAGTTCTCCGAAGATACTTTTTAAATTCTTATTTTCAAGCGAAATGCTGTATTCTTTAAGTGCCAACTCATTACCTCCTACTTATGATAGGGTTCGTTATTCATGATTCTGTACGCCCTGTATATCTGCTCAGAAAGTATCACTCTCATAAGCTGATGCGGGAACGTCATCTTTGAGAAACTAAGCTTATAATCTGCCCTGTTAAGGACTTCATCGGACAATCCCAAAGAGCCTCCTATAACAAAGGTTATATGAGACTTACCTTCATTCATAAGATTCCCTATTTTTTCCGCAAAACCTTCCGACGATAAGTTATTTCCGTTAATAGCAAGTGCAATTACGTAAGAGGTCGGATTAATCTTTTCAATGATTCTCTTACCTTCCTTCTCTTTAACAAGATTGATTTCATTTAAGGATGCATTTTCCTTTGTCTTCTCATCCTTAACCTCTGTTATTTCGAAGGTGCAATACTTTGAAAGGCGTTTTGAATACTCTGCGATAGCTTCGGTAAAGAACTTTTTCGTCACCTTGCCAACGCAACAAATTGATATTTTCATACAGGTCTCCCAATATATACTCAATCTATTATATTATACACAAAATAGACAATTTTGCCTATATGAGTTATAATGTATTTTAAGTAATACAAGTTATTAATACATAGAATCGGAGGCATGACAATGAGTTCAACCAACAGACCTTACGTCGAAGCTACAACAAGAGAATCAGATAACCGTTCAAGCTTTTTTTCTTTCCTGATAATGGATCTGGTACTCCTCGTAGTAGGCATACTGCTCTATCTCGACATAATACCGATTGCAATCGGAGACACAAGTGCCAAGGTATTTGATCTTATAATACTTGGTATCCTGTTCATAATCTTTACGATAGTCGGTATATCATCACTTTTAAAAAGCAAATCGCTCAAAGCAGATGCCAAAAGAGAAGAAATCCTCACCGAAGAGATTATCGAATATGTTACCGGGAGCTATGAAGATCCCGTAATGCCTGATATGAACGACGAAGAGAAATACTTTGAAAGAGACA
>JAILJL010000203.1 GCA_024694785.1 Lachnospiraceae bacterium | reverse complement strand
GAACTTGTGCCGCTTCCGACCATATATATTATTAGCGAATATATGGCACATAATACCGCAAGACACATGAATACTGCTCTTATTACTTTTTCTTTCATTTTGTCTGCTTTTCTCCCCTGAAATTCCATTACCTATTTTAAGACTATTTTCCGCATTTAACAAGTTTTTATCAATTCCAACAACAGAAGGAACTTGATATTACTTTCGGTTATTTTATTCTTATAATTACAGCGATATAAATGCCGCCTGGCTGCCTCTATCGGTTCCCATAACCCTATGCGAATAGAAAAGCTCCGAATTGCATCGCGTGCAATAATCAGTCACTTCTATATGTTCTTCCGTAACTCCCGCCTCAAGCAAAGCCATCTTACATGCTGTCCACAAGTCAAGCATATACTTATTCCCATCATCCGGACTAAACAAGGATGGACGCAATAACTTTTCCGCCTCTTCTCCAAAAGAGTTCCGGAATTCCTCTGCCACATCCGCGCTTACTTCGTAACAATCCTTACAGATACTTGGACCAATACCGCATAATACGTCTTCGGGACGTGTCCCAAAATTATCCTTCATCGTCTCTATAGTAACTTTTCCAATCTTACCGACCGTTCCTCTCCAACCGGAATGCGATAATGCTACCACTTCTCTTACCGGATCATAGAAAAATAACGGAACACAGTCCGCGTAAAATGTCACAAGCGGCAGATCTTTTTCCTTTGTTATAAGCCCGTCCACATCATTAAACGCATTCAAGGTAACAATCCCGTTCCCCGCAGAACTTTTATCCACTATTACGACATTCGTCGTATGAGTCTGCTTCGAGAAGCACATATTCTCATAATTAATACCAAGCGCATCCGTCATTCTCCGAAAATTCTCGCGCACATTCTCATCACTGTCTCCTCTGTTAAAACCCAAATTAAGCGAGGAAAATACTCCCTCGCTTACTCCGCCAAGTCTTGTCGAGAATCCGTGCTTAATACCCGCTTTTTCAAAAAGCTCAAACGCCATATATGTCACGTTATTCTTGGTTCTCTTAATCATAATTACTTCTTTCTTCCCGATTCTATAAGTTCTTTCTCGAACTCCTCCGGATTCTTAAGATAATAGTCCTGATGATACTCCTCTGCCTCATAGAAGCTCTTAAACGGCTCTATTGAGACATAGGTCTTCCTGCCGGACTCTTCTTCTATCTTCTTAACCCGCTCTTCGGCAATTCTTCTTTCTTCTTCCGTCGTATAATAAATAGCCAAAGTATACGAGAATCCCTTATCTATATACTGTCCGTCCTTATCAAAAGGATCCACGTTACTAAAGTATATATCCAGCAAATTCTCGTAAGTCACCGTATTGTTATCGTACTCAAGCATAATGGTCTCTCTGTGCCCCGTCTTCTGCGACTTAACCTCTTCATACGTCGGATTCACTTCATCACCGCCGGAATAACCACAGATAACCTTATCTACTCCATACATCTTATAGATTGGTGTCACGCACCAAAAACATCCGCCTGCAAAATATGCCTTCATTTTCCTCTCCTTATTATTAATCGTACCCGTTTACTTGCATATAAATGCAATATCTTCTTAAAATAGCTTATAACAAAACCCATCGTAAGTAAAGGCTCTTTTAAATGACATCAATGTCACCATACATCAGGAAATGCACGAAAAAGCTTAGGAATTAAGTTAATAATAATAACCTGCTTCCTGAATGGCCTTAATGCCGTCTTTTGTTATCTCGTATATATCGACTGCACAATTCTTCCTATGCGGTTCTGCCCAGAAGTCCTTTAACTCCGTATTCATAAGAATTGCACTGAGGCCCCTGTTGATTGCTGCATGTCCCGCAACCAATATCTTGCAATCATCTTCTTTATCCTTAAGCGGATATATTACTTCCTCAAGAAATGACTTCGCACGGGAAAGTATATCTTCATAAGACTCTGCACCGCGTGTGGCCACATACTTCACCGGATCGTCAAAGAACTTCTCAAGCTGATCCTGACGTTCGTCTATATTGGCGCCTTCCCACTCGCCAAAGCACACTTCGAATAATCTCTCATCTTTAATAATCGGTATATCTCTTCCCGCGCGGATAATCTCCGCTGTCTTATAGGCGCGTGTAAGCGGACTGGAATAGATACATTCAAAGTCTATATTTTTTATACCTTCCGCAGTTTTCTCCGCCATCTCTATTCCACGTTCCGTAAGTTCCGTATCCGTTCTTCCCTGTATCATTCTGGCTTTATTCCAGCTTGTCTCCCCATGTCTCATAATATATAACTGCATTATCGTTCTCCTTGCCATTAATCTCAAATGATATTAAGTAATACCATTATAATATATTCACATAAAAAATGGGAGTGACTTAAAGTCACTCCCGGGATTAATTCATACTACTTGCCTGCCTTACTCTTAAGACGCTCAAAGAAACTATTTGTCTCACTTACAACCACACCGCTTAAGAAGAATATTGCAATCAAGTTCGGCAATGCCATAAGACCATTGAATACATCAGCGCAGTTCCAGAGAAGATCTGCCGTAAGATAAGGTCCTACAAAAAGTGCTGCAATATAAAGTCCGTTAAATACCTTAACAAATGTCTTATTACCGTTTGAAAGGTATTCGGCACAACGGGCAGAATAATAATTCCATCCTGTAATTGTGGTGAATGCAAAGAATGATAAGCAAAGCATCAATATCGTTGCAGATACAACTGCTGGGAATGGTAAGCCGTGCTTGAATGCGTAACTTGTAATCTCTGCAGCCTCAAGTCCTGTCTTGCACCATGCATCGGTGATAACGATGCAAAGACCTGTCATTGTACAGATAATGATTGTAAAGAAGTTACCTGTCATGGATACAAGACCCTGACGTACAGGCTCATTACTTCTTGCTGCAGCTGCTGCGATAGGTGCAGAACCAAGACCTGCTTCGTTAGAGAAGATACCTCTTGCGATACCCTTCTGGGCAACAACTATAATAGAACCGATAGCACCACCGGTTATTGCGCTAGGATTAAAAGCGCCCTTGAATATTACATAGAATGCATGCGGAATTGCAGATGCATTTAATATCAAAAGTAAAAGGCATGTTACAACATATGTGATTGCCATAAACGGAATAACGATTTCAGAGAATGATGAGATCCTCTTTAATCCGCCGATTATAACAAGTGCTGCACAGACCGTGATAAGTAATCCGGTAACAAGTACGCAGATTGAATAATTTCTTCCGAGAAAAGTAACAACCTTCGTTGTATCAGGATCAAATACCGCCTTAACTGCAGATGTAATACCTGAAATCTGTGAGAAAGTACCTGTTCCGAAAAGTCCTGCAAACATACCGAAGAATGCAAACATCTTTGCAAGCGGTTTCCAATTCTTACCAAGACCATGCTCTATATAGTAGAAAGGTCCACCAAGTACATGACCCTTTTCATCAACCGAACGATACTTAATTGCCAATAAGCCTTCTGCATACTTTGTAGTCATACCAAGGAAAGCAGATACCATCATCCAGAATAATGCTCCCGGGCCGCCCGCTACTACTGCGGTAGCGACACCTACTATATTACCTGTACCGATAGTTGCGGAAAGTGCAGTACAAAGTGCACCGAAAGTCGATACCTCGCCTTCTCCGCCTTCTTCATCCTTAAGCATGTACTTTAATGCCTTCGGTAAATGGAATACCTGTAAAAGCTTTAAACGGAATGTCAAGAATGTTCCTAATGAAAGTAAAAGGATAATAAGAGGCAAGCCCCATACAATATTATCCGCTTTAAGTACTAGATTGTTGATCTGGTCATACATAATTAAGATTTCCCTCCAAAAGTCAACCTGATGTGTATCTCCCTTTAATCGGCGCCTTCTCTCCGATTATCACACATACAATTGATATCCTAACACATTCTAAAGTCAAATCCAACGAAAAAATTGATTTTATCTATTAAACTTTTATTACTCTTTATTAACTTTTTATTAACGTAAAAAAGGGCCCCTCGCCGAGGCCCTTTAAGCTTACTGATTGTTGTCGTTATTCTCTGTTGTCTCTGTAGTCTCTGTAGGCATCGGTGTATCTTCAACCTTATTCTTCTTAGCTGATTTACGTGCGATAAATACTACCAAAAGTACAATGATAAGAGCGATAACTACTATTGCCACTATAAGTACCACCATCATGGAACCGCCCTTTGAAGGAAGCTTGAATTCCACATGTGCTGCATCCTCTCCCATTGTAAGAAGATTCCATGTAAGCGTCTTACCATCTTCCGATACTTCCGAAGCATTGCTGTTAATTGCAGCTTCAGGCAATGTAATTACGAGATTCATATATCCTTTGTACATATCAAAATACTCAGCGTATTCTGTGGATTCAGATGCTTCATCACCGCTAAGCACCTTCCAGTCAATCGTATATACCCCGTCATTTCCTTTTATAACGAAATCTTCACTACCAAGGCCGGTACCATCTTCGGCTGTCGAGAATTCGCTTCCGATAGCATTAATCTCTACGCCGCTTTTCTTAATCATGTATCCGGAGAAGCCATCTTCGGCATATTCGCTGTATGCCCAGCCCTCTTCCTGTAACTTCTTAACTTCTTCTTCATCAAGACCGGTTGATTCAGGCTCTTCATCTTCTTCGAGTCCCATATTCATCAACTCATCTGCTACGGCATATAACATTGACACATCCGCCTTGCCGTCTTCCTTAATGTCAATTCCGACACTGACTCTCATACATCCTGTGAGCATTACTGCAATAAGCACAGCAACACAAGCAAGTATTCTCTTTTTCATATATCGTTCTCCTTATATGTTTCGTATGTACCAAAAGGCACTATATTATAATGCCATATATTTGTGAATAAGTAAAGAATTAATCAGTCCCTGGCAAGAATCAATACAAGTGGTGAAGATGTTGTAATAATAGCCGTATCAGCCACTATCTCATTACTTATTCCAAGGGTAATTCCCCTGGTAATCCTCTTATTATCCAGCTCATACTTGGTACCGGATTCACTGACTGTAGCCTCCTCACCAAACGGAATGATTGAGAAATACGGATATCCCATCGACCTATTCAGCATAGCCTTATCCCTGATAAGCTCTATTCTGTTATGTGAATCCTTAATTGCTATCTTTATCCCCTTCATTGTCGGCTCATATAAAAGCTCTATATTGCCAAGCACGTGGTCCAGGCGTGTCCCGGTTGCGCCGTATATATCTATCTCAGAGCTTTTACACATTGTATCCTTATCAATAAGGTCCATAGCAAGTTTAATGGCTATTTCCGTATCGGTATAATCCTTCTCGGATGGATATTTTGTCACCTTATTACCATGTTCTGCCATAAGCTTTCTATATGATTCTTCGTCTATCGAGTCAAAATCCCCGACCGCATAATCGAATTTTCTTCCCGTATCAAGAAAGAACCTGCAACCGCTATCACACGCAATTACTGCGTCGTATGACCCGGTTTCAAGTTCTTTTCCCACATAATCGTATTCAATATAACCGCCGGTAACAACCGCAATTCTCATTACTTTAAATGCTCCATGAAAAGTCTTACATTCTCTGCCGCGTCACCCTTAAATACAGCAGAACCCGCAACTATTACATTGGCTCCCGCATTAAGAATCTCGTCTACATTATCAAGGCAGGCACCACCGTCAACTTCTATGTCAATCTCAAGATCGGCATCATCAATCATACGTCTCAAATCGCGAATCTTCTGTGTTACATACGGGATATAGCTCTGACCTCCGAATCCCGGATTAACCGACATAAGAAGAATCATATCAACCTTGGTCAGGATATGCTTAACGGATTCGAGTGGCGTCGCCGGATTAAGCGCTACCGCAGCCTTGCATCCTGCAGCCTTAATATGCTCCAATGTTCTGTCAAGGTGCTTGCACGCTTCTACGTGAACCGAGATTATATCGGCACCACACTTGGCAAACTCCTCCACATATCGATCCGGCTCTTCTATCATAAGATGCACGTCAAACACCTTATCCGTCACCGGACGAATCTTCTTAATAACCGGCATACCGAATGATATGCTCGGAACAAATAATCCGTCCATAACATCAATGTGAATGTACTCGGCTCCCGCATCGGCAACAAGCTTAACCTCGCTACCAAGCTTCGCAAAATCAGCCGACAGAATCGACGGCGCAAGATAATTCTTCATCTGTATACTCCTTAATATCTCTTAATACTCTTTAATTCTTCAAAAAGAAGAACATAATTATCATATCGCGTTTTATTTATAAGACCGCTGTTAACTGCATCCTTTACGGCGCAATCAGGTTCCTTAAAGTGATTGCATCCGTCAAACCTGCATCTATTCTCCACCTCGAAATCGGGATAGAAATCCTTAAGTTCCTCAGGCATAAGCTCATTAATATATAACGTCGAGAATCCCGGTGTATCGACTATATAAGTCGAACCTTCTATCGGGATTATCTCGGAATGCCTTGTCGTATGCTTACCGCGCTCAATCTTATCGCTTATGGCGCCGGTCTCCATATATACGTTACTCTGAAGGATATTCACAAGGGTAGACTTGCCTACACCTGAAGGTCCTGCAACAGTCGATGTCTTGCCTCTTAGAATCTCACGTAATTCTTCAATTCCCTCCAAAGTATTCTTTGAGGTAAAGAGAATCTTATTCCCCGCTCTCTCATACACTTCCCGTATCAGAGCTTTTACCTCATCCGACACAAGATCCGCCTTATTGAATACCATAATGGTCGGGATGCCTTCCATCTGCATTCTTATAAGGAATCTGTCCAGAAGATTATAGTTAATATCCGGGCTTACACAAGCAAAAATCACCAGTGCCTGATCCACATTCGATACCGTCGGTCTAAGCAGCTCGTTTCTTCGTGGTAAAAGCTCACTGATGTTACCTGTTTTCTCCTCTTCGGAAATGACTTCTATTATACAATCATCTCCTACCGTAGGCTTGGTATTAAGCTTACGAAAGATACCTTTCGCCTTGCATTCATATATACCGGATTCCGCTACGTGAACGTAGTAGAATCCGGCAATACCTTTAATTATCTTACCCTGCATATATTATTGCTTCGTAAATGTTACGCTTCGATGCTCTTCTTGCGTAAATATATCATTAGCGTCATTGACATTCACATATGTCCATACTATCTTGAATGATCCGTTCTCTTCAGGAAGGTCGCTTAATTCAAATGTTGACGGGAAGCTGACAAAATCACCGGCATATACAAGCTCTTCACCTGAATATATCTCTACATAAGCGCTGACAACTCTATATGTCATTCCGTCTTTAGTAATATCCGCAGCAGCATTTAAGATTCCGTCATACTTATAAAGTCCTGCTTCCGGTCCGAGTGAGATAATAATCTTAATCGTTGAAGCCGGAGCTGCTGTCTTGCCACCTGCTATAGACTGTGATATAACCTGTCCTGCAGGAACCGTATCGCTGTACTCAGATGTTACCGTTACCGAGAAACCTGCTGCAGTTAATGCCTCTCGTGCCTCTGACTCTGTCATTCCGAGTACATCAGGTACCTGAAGTGATTCAGGTCCACGGCTTATTACAAGAGTGATTGCATCACCGGAATGAACCGTTGTGCCTTCTCTAGGGCTAACCGAGATAACTCTCATGGCTTCTACGGTACTGCTGTATTCATAATTAACGGATACAATGAGATAATATGGCGAAGACATAAGAAGCCTGGTCGCTTCTTCCTGCATAAGGTCTGTAACCTTAGGAAGCTGGAAGCCTTCCGTACCTGCACATACAACAACCTGAATAGTCGTATGCTTATCTACCATATCGCCTTTCTTTACGCTCTGGCTAATTATCTGTCCTTCTTCATATTCTTCAGACGTCTCGGTTCCGGTAAGCTGAATACCAAGTTCCATCTCTCCGAGAAGTCTCTGTGCCTCATCAAGTGTAAGGCCAACGATGTTAATCATCTCAACCTTATTGGCATCATCTGTAATAGCTGTATCACCGCCGTTATTGCTCTTATTACCGCTTAAGGAAAACCAGTCCATAATGGTTCCGACAATTAAGATAATAAGGATTATAAGCGCGGCTGCGACCACAATACCGCCGATAGTAACTATCTTCTCCCACTTAGGACTGAGAAGTGGCTTGGAATCGTCGTCGTCATCGTCGTCATCGTCAAATTCTTTTCTCATATCTTTGGCCTTATTGTTAACACTGATTACAGGCTCCTCATTATTACCTGCAATCTCATTAATCTTATCAACTTCACTCTTGGTTATGACACGAGTCACATTACTTACCGCAGGTGCCGGGTCTATAACCACGAAATCTTCGTCAGGGTTCTTTGCTGCACGTTTTAAGTCCTCAAGAAGTTCATCCATATTGTGATATCTTCTGTCAGGGCTCTTCTGCGTACACTTTAAGATAATCTTCTCCAGACTTATCGGGAGATCGTCTACATAAGCAGACGGACGGATTATCTCTTCCTGGAGATGCTGTAATGCAACCGATACAGCAGAATCACCATCAAACGGTACCCTGCCCGTTACCATCTCATACATTACGATACCGAATGAATATATATCAGACTTTGCATCAACAAAACCGTTTCTTGCCTGTTCAGGCGAGGTATAATGCACGGATCCCATTACATCGGAGCTTATGGTGTTACTTGTTGTAGCTCTCGCAATACCGAAATCCGTAACTTTTGCCTTGCCGTCTATGGAAACCATAATATTCTGCGGCTTAATATCTCTATGGATAATACCTTTGTTA
>JAILJL010000185.1 GCA_024694785.1 Lachnospiraceae bacterium | reverse complement strand
TTTCATCCGCAAGCGCCGCGAACTGCTGTAAGCTAAGCGCTTCGCCTCTTATATTCTCATTATCAAATAATCTTATCAGTATACCTTTAAGTTCTTCCTTCGATACCGGAATTCCGCCGTTACTAAGACCGTTAACCAGCGTCTTACGTCTCTGATTGAAAGACGCCCTTAGAATTCGGAACAAAAGCGCCTCATCCGCAACTTCTACCTTAGGCGCCTCGCATCTATCGAGTCTTATCACCGCGGAACCCACATTGGGACGCGGTATGAAGCAATTAGGCGGCACTTCCATCATTATCTTAGGATCTGAATAATACTGGACCGCAAGGGATAATGCTCCGTACTCCTTTGAGCCCGGGCCTGTCTTCATTCGATCCGCCACTTCTTTTTGAACCATAATGGTAATGCTCTTAAGCGGAACCCCGGATTCAAAAAGCCCCATTATTATAGGTGTTGTAATGTAATACGGAAGATTGGCAACAACTTTAACCGGCTTTCCGCCATTACGTTCTTCTGCAAGCGCTTTGATATCAAGCTTAAGAACGTCTTCATTGATAACCGTTACGTTATCATACGCAGAGAGGGTATCCTTAAGTATAGGGATCAGGTTCTTATCTATCTCAACAGCTACTACCTCTCGCGCCCTCTCACAAAGATACTGCGTCATCGTACCGATTCCCGGTCCTATCTCTATGACAAGATCTTCCTTCGTAACTTCCGCCGCGTCCATTATTTTCTCAAGGACATGAGTATCTATAAGAAAGTTCTGTCCGAATTTCTTCTGAAAATTAAAATCATATTTCTTAAGAATATCTATCGTATTACCCGGTATTCCCAAGTTAGCCATGTATTATGCTCCTTATATCGCGGCCGTTTCAGCCAAATACGCCGACTACGCCACCCCTAATTATATTAATATTATGTGTTTAACTCGTGATTATTCATTGTCTTTCGGAACTTTTCCGAAAAGCAAAAACGCATTATTGCGCGTAATTTCAACTACTTCCTCAGCTGTTGTTCCCTTAAGCTCAGCAATTCTGCCCGCTACCAGGGTAAGATACGAGGAATCATTACGTTCGCCTCGATGAGGCGTCGGTGCCATGTAAGGGCTGTCCGTCTCAAGAAGGATGCTTGTTAACGGAATATCTTCCACCACATTAACTAGCGTCTTGGCGTTTTTAAAAGTCACTACGCCTCCGACTCCTATATAAAAGCCCATCTTGACATATTCACGAGCCATCTCGACAGACCCCGAATAACAGTGAACTACACCTTTAAGTCCGGCGGCTGCCTCTTCGTTTATTATATCAAATGTATCCTTTGCCGCATCACGTGAATGAACTATTATCGGCAACCCAACCTCTTTCGCCAGCCTTATCTGCCTCTTAAATATCTCACGTTGAAACTTTTGTACCGACTCGTCCTTATCCCAGTAATAATCAAGGCCGATTTCGCCTATGGCAACAACCTTGGGATTCTTTGACAGATTACGGAGAATTCCTATAGTCTCTTCATTAAAATCCTTATATTCACTCGGATGGATGCCTACTGCGGCGTATATATCATCGTATTCTTCCGCCATTTTCACAGAGGCATAGGTTCCGCGCATCGTCGCACCTACATTTATAATAGGCGAAACTCCCCCCGCAATTATCTGCGGAAGGAGTATACTTCTGTCATTATCAAATTGTTCATCGTCATAATGTGCATGAGTCTCGAATATCTTCATATCTCTAACCTATCTCTGAACCCGGCTTAACGTCCTTCTCCGTTGTCATAAGACATAAGTTGCCTTCGTCGTCTTCTGCGCAAAGTATCATTCCCTGTGACTCATAGCCTGCAATCATCTTAGGCTCTAAGTTGGTAAGTACCATTACTCGCTTGCCCACCATATCTTCAGGCTTGTACCACTGCTTAATTCCCGATAATATCTGACGCTTCTCATTTCCTATCTGAACGATTGACTTAAGAAGCTTCTTGCTCTTCGGAACTTCTTCGCAGGAAAGGATAAGTCCTACCTGGAACTGTAACTTGGCAAAGTCATCATACATAATGGCAGGCTTCTTCTCTATGTCTACGCCCTTGATATCATCAGACTTTGCTTCTTCCTTATCTTCAGGGTGAAGTTCTGCAACCTTGGCAAGTACTTCAGCTTCATCGAATCTTGCAAAGAGAATCTCCGGTGCGTCTGTCACCTTATTGCCCGAAGGATAGAGACCAAACTGATTAAGCGTCTCATAATCACGCTTTTCGCAATTAAGCTGAGATAAAATTCTATCTGTTGTCTCAGGCATGAAGCTTCTAAGAAGGTTTGCTCCGATTGAAATGCCTTCTACGAGATTATATAATACGGTCGCAAGGCGATCCTTCTTTGCTTCGTCTTTTGCAAGTGCCCAAGGCATTGTCTCATCGATATATTTATTGCATCTTCTGAAGATGTTGAATAATTCATTTAAAGCATCTGCAGTGTGGAGCTTTTCCATCTTCTCTTCTACCTTGTCGCGAACGGCTGTAATCGTAGCCTTGAATTCGTCGTCAGGGTCTTCTGTAACTCCCTTATTTTCAACAACTCCGCCAAAATACTTATTAGACATGGAAATTGTTCTATTTACAAGGTTTCCGAGTGTATTGGCAAGCTCGGAATTGATGCGCTCTACCATTAATTCCCACGTTATCGTTCCATCGTTATCAAACGGCATCTCGTGTAAGAGGAAGAATCTTACAGCATCTACACCGAAGATATCAGCCAGCTCATCCGCATAGATTACGTTACCCTTGGATTTACTCATCTTGTCGCCGCCGACAAGAAGCCACGGATGTCCGTAAATCTGCTTAGGAAGCGGAAGATCTAATGCCATCAAGAATATCGGCCAGTAAATCGTATGGAATCTTATGATATCCTTACCGATTACGTGAAGATCAGCCGGCCAGTTCTTCTTGAAAAGCTCTGTATTATCGCCGTCTACGTCGTATCCAATCTTGGTTATGTAGTTGGTCAAAGCGTCAAGCCATACATATACTACATGCTTAGGATCAAACGGTACCTGAACGCCCCATGTAAAGGTGGTTCTCGATACGCAAAGGTCCTGTAATCCCGGGAGAAGAAAGTTATTCATCATCTCGTTCTTTCTTGATACAGGATATATAAAGTCCGGATGCTCGTTCATGTACTGAATAAGTCTGTCCGCATATTTACTCATCTTAAAGAAGTAGGCTTCTTCCTTTGCAGGTGCTACTTCTCTGCCGCAGTCAGGACATTTACCGTCAACAAGCTGACTCTCGGTCCAGAATGACTCGCACGGTGTACAGTAAAGTCCCTCGTACTCGCTTTTATAAATATCGCCCTGATCATAGAGCTTCTTGAAGATCTTCTGAACTTGTCTTTCATGGTCTTCGTCTGTAGTTCTGATAAAGTTCGAATATGAGCTATGCATTAGATCCCAGATATCCTTAACCATCGCAGCCTTCTCATCTACATACTCCTTAGGAGTAATGCCTGCTGCCTCTGCCTTCTGCTGGATCTTCTGTCCGTGTTCATCTGTTCCTGTCTGGAAATATACGTCATATCCCTGCTCTCGCTTAAAGCGTGCAATCGCATCAGTAAGCACAATCTCGTACGTATTGCCGATATGCGGCTTACCCGATGTATACGCTATCGCAGTTGTAATATAGTATTTTCCCTTCTTACAATTCTCGCACATATTCTCGCCTTCTTTTCTA
>JAILJL010000112.1 GCA_024694785.1 Lachnospiraceae bacterium | reverse complement strand
CTATTAGATATACCTGTTATGTACGACACAAAGCAGGCAAAATCGCCAATTCTCTTTCTCTCATCACCGAGTTTCGTTCTCCAGGAATTATCGACACCTTCTTTTTCTGCGATTCGAGCCAATACATTAACAGAAATGATTAAACCCTCATGCGTCATAGTACGACCTACATCTGCATCCATCCGTTCTTCACGGCTCATCAATTCCCATTTATTGCGAATATATGTATATTCTGCGGCTCTTTCAAGAAAATCATTCCAGTAATCAAGCTTGTCCTCAAGTGTACACTTCTTATAGCAGGTAACCATCTCAGAATATATACTAAGCGCATCTTCAATTGTTAGGATATTTCCTGCCGGATGCTCAAGATAGGATTCATATGTATTGACCATAATTATTTACCTTTCTAATTAGCTTTACCAAAATCGTTAATAATCTTAAAGTTATCATATATTATAAACTCATTATAAAAGAGCCCGGATGTTGCATAATAAGGGCAATCGTCAAATGTTTTATAATAATAGCTAAGATATCTATGGTTATTAACTACCGTTACATAACAAAACAATTTGAAAATCTTTTCCGGATAATTACTATCATATATATCAAAAATATAGTAATCTCCCATTGACTTTTCTAAATAATAATCATCATCACCTTCACCGCTCTTATGGGGTACTATTGCCTGATATTCGCCCTTTTTATACCCAACAATATTTACCGCATGACAACCATAAAGCATATACTCATCTTCCGGATTTTTCGGTTCTTTATTAAACAATGTCAATCCAAGTGTACAAATCTTACCCTTATCGAGTCTATATATTAATGGCTTTAGTATATCCGAATCATAGAAATATATTGTTCTCTCATAGCTATTCAATATATCTTTTCCGTTTTTACCAAAATACCATGCCGGATAATTTTTCTTCGTTTCAGGATCGTATGTTGCTACCCAGCCTTTCATATACTTTCTTCTAGGAATATCATTATGCTTTCTCCAATATGCATGAAGCATCTTTAAGAATTCTTCTTCCCCTTCGGAAAGGTTTTTACCTAAGACATTAGTTATTTCCACCTGGTCTCCATTGGTTAATCCCATTTTCTTAAAATGATTGTACGGGAAATCACGGTATTTATAATCATCGAGTCCCGCGTTAAAAAATGTCTGTTCCTCCTTATACTTATACGGAGTTATGTCCCATTTTACTTTTTTTCCAGTCTCCTCATCTTTAAAAGTTCCGGAAGTCATAGCTATAGTGCCGGTATTATATATTTCTTCGGTTACTGCAGCAAAACCCGCGCACAATCCCTTTGCTCCATACTTATCTGCGAAATTATAAAAAGGAAGGTGGTCTCTATGAGTAAAGCCTTCTGTTTTCTCGTCTTCCTCACTATTACCTGCCAGATGATACTCTCCATATTCCAAATATCCGTCAAACGACGTAAAATGACAAATAAATCCACTATCCGTTTTATCCCCAGAATTATATTCTTCACCTGATACCATCCATTTCGGAAGTCCTATTCCAAGATATGAATTAAGTGCTTTAATCTTTGCATCAACCTCGTCAGCTGTTAACTTAACAATCTTTCCACCTTGTATTCCGTCGCTTCCCGGAGCTTTTCCTACAACGTTCTTATATATTTCACCCAAATACTGTTCTATAGCTTCATCCTGTTCGGCATTTCCTGTTGCTGCATAGTATACAACATTTTTTAAGTACAAGAATTTATATACTATAACTGCTTTAATGCTGTTTCTCGTTTTCCCACCAACAGTTAATTCAGCATTCGAAGTTCCACCAAAGACTCCCTTCACGTTATCGATTATGTTTTCATCTTTCTTTGTAATAAAGATAATAGTAGTATCATAGAATTCAAGCCCCTTATCAATGCTCAATATACTACCATTAACGCTACTATTACACTCTTTCGCATCTCCAGTTTGCGAATCCATTATATAGACAGATAATTCTTCACCTTCCGGAATATTATCTATTTTAGACAGATCTATTGCTATTTCACCATTATAAAATGTTATAAGATATGTTTTATATACTTCCTTATCACCTAAGTCAAATAAACCAATTCCTGTTATATCACGCACATTCGCGTAGAAATCCGATGCATCCTTCGGTGTAAGCAATACTTCCTCACAAAGATTATAGTTAAAAGAAAGATCATTCTGGTATTCGTACTTTTTCGTAAGCTCCATTCCGTTATCAACTTTATACTTATCGGAATAAAGATCTCCCGAAGTTGACACCAATAAAGGATTCGTATTATAAACTTCGATTTCTTCCTTATCGGTAAGTCCGTCAGCGTCACTATCCGCACCATCATCCGGAATAAGTCCCATCGCGTACTTATCGTACTTTGTCATACCTTCAATATCCGATTCCTCACCCTTAAGGTGCTCCTCGAATTCACCCGCATCCTCAGCTATGCTTTCGCCCAACGGTATCTCACGCTTATCCCCATTTTTACCGAATCCGATTCTCCGTATCAATGGTGATGCAAACCATAATACGACTGCAAGAACCAAGACGCATCCGATTATACTTAACAATCTCTTTTTATTATCAAACACTTCAAAACCCCTATCTAAAAATAAACTTTCCTAATATGCTTCCCAGCACTTCACCTATTATCCAGCATACAGTAAACGTAAGCATTATACCGATAAAATGATACCATACCGTCATACCGCTTCTTATACTAACAAGAAAATGAATTACCGTCATTGAAGAAGCAAATGCAACCGCTCCAAGATAAAAGCCTCGGCTAACCGTTAATTCACTGATTTTTAAATCTCGAATTTCTATTTTTCCAGAGCCACAATTATAATAGTTCTTTCGCGTCAAATAATACGCATTCGTGCCTTTAAAGATGATAAAAGCAATCGCTATAAGTTCAACCCCGAATCTTCCGTTATTATCCATAAATACCGAAGTCTTATCCCACAGAAAACTTATCGGAATAATAAGCCACTTTCCGGCATCCGGGAATATTCTTAATATAACATTGCTATCCCACTCTATCGGATGAATACCTCCAAACCAATATAAAAAGCCTATAATAAGAAAAACGCTTCCCGCTATGGATATTCCTCGAATCACTCTAATTCTTCTTGCTTCCGCATTTATATTTTTATCAACATCTTCAAGCTGCTTTTTATATTCTTCAAGTTGTGAAAGCTGATACTGATCGGTTAATACCTTTTTTAAATTGTTGCAATACTTACGCGCAATACCACATTCAAACGGATTCGGTATCAGGTTCTTATCAGCTGCCATCACAATATAATCCATCATTGCCTGAGTAAATTTATTGTCAGCTGCATCTTTAATATATTTATGTGCTGTGTATATGTCATATTCCGACAAGCACTTTTTACCATATGCATACTTTGCCTCGATATTTCCTGAATCAGCAGCCTTCTTAAACCAAAAAACACTCTGCTTATCATCTTGTGACGTTCCCTGACCATTTTTAAACATCATAGCAAGATAATACATCGCATCCGCATTATTGTTATTTGCATACTCTTTAAAGACTTTAAAAGCTCCGGCATAATCACCGGAATTATACTTAATAACACCATCATTAAGTGTTTCTTTTTCAGATGTTACGGCACTCTGCTTCGTTTCAACTGTTTTACCGGCACTATCAGAATTTGCATTAGCTTTATCAGATATTTCCTGCCCATTACTATCACTTGATGCATTGTTATTTGATTCCGCTTTTGCTGCCATAGCCTCACGTTCGGCTTTCTTTTTCTTTTCCTGCTTGACCTTAAGCTTTGCGAGTCTTTCATTAAGTTCCTGTTCTTCGTTATATGTATTATCAGCCATTGAATCTCCCTATTTTACATCCGGAATCTCTATCACAGATGAATCATTCATTACCACACGACAACAATTAGTATATACCTCTACACATTTACACCTGTTTTTGTATATATGAAATATCGGTCTCGCCTTAGCTAAATCATCCGGCATTACTTCACTTTTCTTAAAATGATTAAGTATCTCCCCCTCGGATGTAATTGCATGGCAATCACATCCACCTATATAGCACTCCGCTATAATTCCCAAGCGTTCGACCTTTTGAGGTAATTCCATATTAGCAAATTCTTCAACAAAGGAAAGTTTAATCTCCTCTCTTATCTCCTCCATAGACATACCATCTATGATTTCTTGAGTCTCTTCCGACATATTGCTCTTAAGATTCTCGATAATCTCTTCGTCAGTCGCGCTCAACACATCAATCATCTCAACAGCCTGCATATACGCCTCGGATCTTGGCGCGCACAGCTTTCTGTCAAGTTCATCATCCCTACTGGTAGAAATCTGTATTTTAACATGCGACGACGATTGTGTATCAGCATATGTAGAAGCACTTTCCTTTACTTCCGCCTGCATAGTTTTATATCTCTGATTCTCAGCCATAATACCTTCCTCTTATATCTTTGTAATAAGCATCATTAAATCATCCTTGTTAACAGTAACTATCATATCATCAGATATTTCATCACCGTCACCAATCATAGGTGCAATACGGCCATTCTGTATCTGTTCAAGCTTTTCAACGAGCTTACGTACTCCTCTTGCATTACCGAAATCCGGTGCTTTAGAAGCTTTCTCTATAATACTTGATATAAGTTCATCAAGTCCTTCCTCAGTAGATAATTGAAGATGCTTACCCTTGACCATGTCATTAAATATAGTAATAAGCTCATCCACCGTATAATCCTCAAATACTATCTCATTAGCAAAACGGCTCTTCAATCCTTCATTACTTGCAAGGAAATCGTCCATCTCGTCCGTATATCCCGCAACAATAACCATTAAGCTGTCACGATAATTCTCCATTGCAGGAACCAATTGATTAATTGCTTCTCGTCCGTATTCGTCATTAGGTCCGTTGCATAACGAATACGCCTCATCTATAAAAAGCACACCGCCAAGAGCTTCATTAATCTTCTTATCCATTCGCTTAGCCGTCTGACCCATGTATTCGCCAACGACATCGCTTCTCGTGCACTCTACGAATTTACCGGTAGGCAAGATTCCAAGTCCCTTATATATCTCGCCAATCAGCCTTGCAACCGTAGTCTTACCGGTACCCGGTCCGCCTTTAAATACCATATGAAGTGCAGGTAAATCACCGGCCGGAAGTCCTCTTTCTTTCTTAGCTTTAATAACTGCAAGCATATCTGCTATAGATTTCACCTGCTTTTTAACATTACTTAATCCCGTAAGCGAATTAAGCTCATCAAAGCTTTCCTTTGCTGTCTTTTCCTTTTTTACTTCTTCCCCTGAATCAAAAAGATCCTCGGCAGTAATCGTTTTAACTATTTCTTCACTAGGCACTTCTCCCTCAAGATTTGCAATTCTAGACCTGTGGTTCTTCTTAATCTTTGTAAATACATTTTCTACGCCTCTTGCGTTACCGAAATCGGCTGTTCTTGACTTTTCCTCAAGCAATGACTTAATCTTACTTTCAAGACCGAATTCCATCTGCATACCGGTATCTTGCACATACTTCGTCATAATCTGCATAAGTTCATCGATATCATAATCATCAAAATGAATCTTATTCGGAATACGACTCTTCATTCCGGGATTCTTAGACAGAAACTCATCCATTTCATTATCGTATCCGGCCAATATTACAAGAAGATCATCTCTATAGTTATATATGTCCGCAGTAAGCGTATCTACGGCCTCTCTTCCATATGTATCATACTCATCTCTGCATACACTATACGCTTCATCGATAAAAAGTACTCCTCCATAGGCTTCCATAACCTTGGCATGCACCTGTTTTGCGGTTCCTCCCACGAACTCAGATACAAGATCCTGTCTTGAGCACTCTATCATCTGTCCCTTTGATAATACACCAAGCTTAGCGTATATCTGACCTATTAGTCGTGCAACCGTAGTCTTACCGGTACCCGGCGAACCCGCAAATATCATATGCATTGTCTCTGTAGACTCTTTGATGCCTGCCTCACGCTCAAGTTTTGCAACTTTAAGGCCATCTATCAATGTATTTACTTCTTTTTTAACTGCACTAAGTCCTATTAAAGAATTAAGCTCAGCAAGCAATTCCTCAATAGTTTTGCCATCATCCTTTTTATTGCTCTTATCTCTAAAATCTTCCGCCCTAATAAGCGTCTGATCCATTTCTTTTGGATGCCTTATAGAAGCTATTCTGGTGGCCATATTATTGATGGCTGCAGAGATTCTTCCCTCAAACATATTAAGTGCTCTAAAGTCAGGCTTACCTTTTTCTGCATTATACTCTTTTACAAGAATATCCTCTGCGGCAGGTTCCAATATATATCCCATATCCATAGTAATATTATTGATAAGGGCACGCAATTCCGGCTCCGTATATTCACCTACTTCAATCATGGGATTGGTAAATAAGCTCTTAAATGCCTTCTTCTTGGATAAAAGCTCCTTAACCTTTTCTTTTTCTCCGGTAGCTACTAATATGATAGCGCCATTAGCTTCCTTATATGCCTTTACTATTGAATCAATCATCTCAAGGCCCGGTGAGTAACTCATTCCATCATCAAAAGCCGGCAGATCATCTATAACAAGGACTTTATTAACCACATTCGGAAGAAGATTATTAAGATTATTATTGGTCTCGTCCTTTGTATCTGATATCAGTTCTTCATATGAAGTTATTACGGGTTCATCACTATTTACAAGTGCCATCTTAGCGTAACAGCGGGCAATAACCTTAGTT
>JAILJL010000086.1 GCA_024694785.1 Lachnospiraceae bacterium | reverse complement strand
GATTTGGAAGAAGTTTATCTTGACAGTTTTCTTACAATCGCTCGTATTCCTGAAGGTAATGACGCAGAGATAGAAAGAACAATCGCCAAATTAGAGACACTCGGCGAGAAATTTAATATCAAATTTGTTTTAAGCGTTTCGAGAGATGCCGACAAATTACCTGAATCTGTTAAGAAATATGTTGATATAGCACTTTAAAATTGAATAAATTTTAAGGCCCGTATTGTTATTATACGGGCTTTATTTTTTGCCGAATTCCCGTAACTGTGATATAATAACCGCTGTGGAGGTGCGAATAAATTGGCCCAACAAGTTGTGAAATTTAAAAAACCGTTTCGCTTTAACAGCGCAACGGTTATATTTGCGGTTTTGTCCATATATCTTATTATTCTTATAATAAACTTTGCGCTTGATAAACATGCTTCTACTTATGAGGTAAATACAGGTAATATTGCGTCTTATTATTCATATAGAGCAATGGCGGTACGCAATGAGAAGGTAGTTACAGCCGCACAAAGCGGATATATCAATTACTTTGCAGAAGAAAAGCATAAGGCCGGTGCGAAAACCGTTGTGTATTCCATTAGTAATGAGCAAGTTGCCGATTTTGATAATATAGACAAAAAAGATATTTTTACAGAGAAGCGTATGTCGAAGCTGACCGAAAAACTTGACAGCTTTTCGTATTCATATAAAGATGGCGCTTTTTCATCGGTATACGCTTTTAAGGATGCAATGAATGCTATCTTTGTTGAAGGCATTGCCGATTCTGTCAAATCCGGGAAATTAACTCGAGGAATGGCTGCTTATTATGCTTTTGAGCCCGGTGTTGTTGTCTATTCGGTTGATGGACTTGAGAACGTTAATGTTAATGACTTTACGGAAGAGCAGGTGAAGGGCGGTGCTTATAAGGTTGATACTATGCTTAACGGCTCCTTCGTAAATATAGGCGATCCCGTATATAAGGTCATTACCGGTGAGACGTGGTATCTGGTTGCGCAGATTGATAAGAACTGTAAGAATGAGCTCAAAGAAAAGAGCTATGTCAAGGTTAAATTCAAAGAAGACAATTATAGGATTGAGGCTCCTTTTACTATAGAAGAAAGAGGAGGGGATATATATATAATTATTGAATGTAATACCGGAATGATTAGGTATGCCGGGGAAAGATACATAGATATAGATCTTGACATCGAAACCGTTACCGGATATAAAATACCGAATTCTTCGGTGCTTGCAATTGATTTTTACGCAATCCCGGAGGACTATCTTACAAAGGGCGGTAATTCCGGAGCAAATGGCGTCCTTCTTGTATCGCTTGATTCCGATACGAAAGAAGAGAAGGTTACGTTCACGCCTATTTCCGTATATGCTTATGATGAAGAACTTAAGCTTTATTATATTCATGATACCGCGGTAGAAAAAGGCAGTCAGATCGTAAGACCTAATTCCAATGAGAGATATAAGTGTTTTGATACGAAGAAGTATGATTGCGTATATTGCGTTAATAAGGGATATGCAGTAATTAGGATAGTAAATATTCTTACAAAAAATGAAGATTATTCCATAGTTAAGAAGGGAACCGCATTCGGGATAAGTTCGTATGACAGAATTGTGCTTGATGCTACGAAAATTAGCGAAGGAGAATTGATTAATTAATTATCGGGGTGATATAAATGGGAGAAGTAAAGGAAAACATTGCTGCTGTCAAGAAAATGATTGCCGATGCTTGTAATGAGGCCGGAAGAAATCAGGATGATGTTACACTTGTTGCAGTAAGTAAAACAAAACCAAACGAAATGATCATGGAGGCATATGATGCCGGCGTACGTGATTTCGGAGAAAACTATGTCCAGGAACTGGTAGAGAAAATGAATACCCTTCCAAAGGATATCAGATGGCATATGATCGGACATCTTCAGCGTAATAAGGTCAAATATATCGTGGGTAAGGTTGCACTTATACATGCTGTTGATTCGGTAAAGCTTGCCTGTGAAATCGATAAGGAGGCTGCAAAGCTCGGGATAGTTCAGGATATTCTTCTTGAAGTTAATATGGGACGTGAAGAGACGAAATTCGGTATTTTTGAAGAAGATGCTTTAAGTGTTGTCGCCGAGATTTCAAAATTATCTAATGTCAGAATAAGAGGATTAATGACTTCAGCACCATATGTAGTAGATCCGGAAGAAAATCGAGAAATTTTCCACAAAATAATGCGTTTAGCTGTTGACATTAAGAATGAAAATGTCGATAATGTATATATGGAGGTTATGTCCATGGGTATGTCACAAGATTTTGTGGCTGCCGTTAAAGAAGGCAGTACGATGGTTCGTGTCGGAAGCCTTATATTCGGAAAACGAAATTATACCAAATGATAATTTTAATTGGTAAGGAGTGAATTTTATGAGTTTTATGAATAAGATACTCGACGTTATGAAGCTTGATCCTGATGACGATTACGACTTTGATGAAGACATTGAAATTGATGATTCTTCTACAGCTGTTAAGGCGCCTAAGAAGAAAGAGCGTGATGATGACGATTTTGAGATAGAACCTAAGAAGCCTATCGGTAAGACATTGCCGATAAGCAAGCCCATGAGCAAGATTACACCTATCAAATCCGGAAGAAATCAGTCCCTTAAGAATGAGAATCCGGAAATGGAAGTATGCGTTATAAGACCTACCGGGTTAGAAGATGAGAGAGAGATAACTGATACGCTTATTGCGGGAAGAACCGTTGTACTTAATGTAGAAGGCCTTGCTGTTGATATTGCGCAGAGAATCATTGATTTCGTATCCGGAAGCTGTTATGCAATGGGTGGTAATTTGCAGAAGATTACCAATTATATCTTTATAGTGACACCTGCAAATGTTGATATTTCCGGTGATTTCCAGGGATTTATGGATGGATATGATTCAGGTGCTTTCAGGAGCGAATTCTAATCATGACATCGGATGAGAAGCTACTGCTTAACCGCTTTAAGGACCTTGACAGAATGGCCTTGGATAAGAACAAGGTTTTTTTCAGTAACTTTCTTGACGCTTATGAGTATTCGCTTTTCTTACAGCATATTAATGAATTTGGTTCAGATACAGGAAGATTCGATTTAATAGAGGATTTAGAGCGTCAGATGGTATATTTCCGTCCTGACGCTTTTTCTGTTTCGACGGAATTTCCTATAAACTGTCTTAAAATAACCCCTAAATCGGCAAAATTTAAAGGCGAAATTTCTCACCGGGATATTCTTGGTGCACTTATGGGATTACAAATCGAGAGGAAATACATTGGTGATATCAGATCAACACAAGATAATGACTTTATAGTGCTTTGCATGGACTCCGTGTCAGATTTGATTGCCGAATCAGTTACCAGAATTAGGCATACAGATGTCGTTATTTCAAGGATAGAAAATATATCTAAGTTTAATTTTAAGCAAAAATACGTTGAAAAACACGGCTCACTCTCTTCTAATAGATTGGATGCAGTGGTGTCGGAGTGCTTTAATCTTTCGAGATCGGCTGCGTCTGAACTTGTTAAGGGAGAAGTCGTTTTTGTTAACAGCAGGCTTGAATCAAAAGCGACTAAAGCTGTCGCAAATAATGATAAAATATCTGTAAAAAAGCATGGAAAAATTAAAATTATAGACATTGGCGAAGAAAACCGGAAGGGAAAAATAAAAATTCACTATCTAATATACAACTAGAGCATTAAAAATTAGGTGAAGTGCGACGCTTTAAAGAATTACAAGCGGCTAAAAATGAAATGTATTTGTTCAGCTTTTTTGGAGAGAAGGGCAACGAAGTATAATTTGCGAGCATTAACATTGGAAAATTTGCCTGAGTATGTTGCTGAACATACGCGAAACATCAGTCTATACATAATAATTTATTTTAAATTTAATTATTTGCACA
>JAILJL010000085.1 GCA_024694785.1 Lachnospiraceae bacterium | reverse complement strand
AGTGCAAATGATCTTAAGCTTTCTTTGGAATTCAAGAATATAGAGGGATTATTCTCTGCCGGGCAGTTTAACGGAAGTTCCGGTTATGAAGAAGGAGCTGCCCAGGGATTGATTGCCCGTATCAATGCCGCAAGAAAGATTCTTGGTAAGGATCCGCTGATCCTTGACAGGTCGGAAGCTTATATCGGAGTTTTGATCGATGACCTTGTGACAAAAGATAATACGGAACCGTATAGAATGATGACTTCGCGCGCAGAGTACAGATTACTTCTTCGTCAGGACAATGCGGATCTCAGACTTACGGAGATTGGTCATGAGGTAGGACTTATATCAGATGAAAGATATAATCATGTGTTGGAGAAAAAGCGCTTGATAGAAGAAGAGGTTAAGCGCGTTAAGGAAGTATATGTGGGGGCAGGCGCTTTTATATCGGAATTCTTGACAAAGCATGATTCGACTCCGCTTAAGACAGCAGCTTCAATCGCTGATCTTATAAGAAGACCGGAGTTAGGTTATGATGTCCTTGCAGCGATTGATACTGATAGACCTGATTTACCGAGGGAAGTGACGGAGCAGGTCGAGATATATATTAAGTATGAAGGGTATATCGAGAGACAACAGAAGCAGGTTGAGGATTTTAAGAAGATAGAAAAGCGCCTGTTGCCGACGGATATCGATTATACTACGATCTCAGGGTTAAGGCTTGAGGCGCAGCAGAAACTTAATAAATATAAGCCTGCGTCAATCGGGCAAGCTTCAAGATTGTCCGGCGTAACACCTGCGGATATATCGGTATTGCTTGTTGCATCGGAACAGATATATAAGATGAGAAAGGAAAAGGAAGAATGACCTTCGATATTTCAAATTTAAGAATAGCACTGGAGTCGATGGGATTCCATCTATACGATGACGAATATGATAAATTTTTCACATACTGTATGATGCTTCTTGAGAAGAATAAGGTAATGAATCTTACAGCCATAACGGATATAGACGAAGTCATTCTTAAACACTTTGTCGATTCGGTTATGTTGCATAAGGCTCTTGATCCAAAAGAGATTACGACCATGATTGATGTCGGTACGGGTGCGGGGTTCCCGGGTATTCCGCTTAAGATTGTATATGAGAACCTTAATGTCATATTGCTTGATTCCTTACAGAAGCGATTGGAATTTCTTGATGATGTCATAGATGAGTTGAGACTTACGGGAATCGAGACTGTACATGCCCGTGCGGAGGATGCCGGACAGGCTGAAGTATTAAGGGAGCGGTTTGACCTTTGTGTATCAAGAGCGGTTGCAAATCTTTCTACATTATCTGAGCTTTGTCTTCCTTTTGTTAAAGAGGGCGGACACTTTGTAGCTTATAAGGCAGGTAAGGTAGAGGATGAGGTTGATGCTGCAAGACATGCAATCGAGTTGCTTGGCGGCGGTAATATAGAGGTTATTAATTTTACATTGCCAAAGTCGGATCTTGAGCGCAGTCTTATTAGGATTGAGAAAATAAATAAGACTCCTTCAAAGTACCCGCGTAAAGCAGGTCGTCCTTCGAAGGAGCCGTTAGAGTAAGATATATATTATTGTCGAAGTCCTAAGGATTAATTAATAAATGATGTGATGGCATCACATGTTCTTCTTGGAAGTTCGACGTGAGGCATTCCGTTTGCATCTTTAATCTTAACAAGTTCGATGTCATTTTTGTAGGATTCATACGTACCGTATGCGTTCTCGTTTTTGCCGGAGATGATAAGCATAGGAACGGATAGCTCTTTTACAGCACGCCTAATGTCCACGTTAAGATATTCGGAAGCAAGACTTGCGAAGAGGTATTTGCCGTTACATTTATTAAGGTGGCATGCCTCATAGTATGCGTTAATCATATCCTGAGTTATATAGTATTTCTTTGTACAGTAGCTGCTGTTACAACGGCCTAATATGTAAGATCTTCTCATTGCAACATTGTACAGATATGTGCCGATTATCGGAATTCGGTAAAGCGTGGTGAGAAGTCGTTTCGGCTCATTAATGAGTAAGCTATTGGCCTCTGTGCTTTCAGGATTGATAAGGACTATATCTTTTATGAAGGACTCTTCCATTCGAGTCTCCATAAGTGCAATTGCAGATGAACGCCCCGAGGTTATAACGGTTGCTTTCTTGCCGATGATCTCTTCTAAGAATCCGTTAAGTGCGCATACATATATGTAATTGGTGTATGTAATTGCAGGTTTGTCGGAGCGACCGCAACCGAGTAAGTCGATTACATATACTGTGTTAGTCTTGGAAAGTTGGCGAACTATCTTGGACCATTCGATGCCGGAACTTTCCGGTGCAATGTTATGGATCAATACGATAGGATCACCCGAACCATGCTTCTCATAATACATATTACCGTAGCGGAATTTGTAGAAATGTCCGGACTTGGTATTAAGAAGATGAAGTCTTGTTGCGTGGTTCTCTATAACTATATTGGCGACATGAAGGCCGCCTATGGTTAAAGCAGTCCAGGTCAATATATTTTTAATTGCTTCTTTCATAGAACTCCTCCTTTGATGTTACTAATATTATAGAACAAGCGGAGGTTTTCTGCTATAATTATTTGTAAAAATTACTAATTATTCATATACGGAGGAATGTATGGATAACCGACCGTCAGAATTTTTCGAAGAGTATCTTGATACTTTACTGGAAGAAAAGGAATACTTACTTAAAGAAATTAAGGAACTTAAAACAGAAGAGATAGAAAAGGGTAAGTTCATAGATGTCTTGAAAAGCTCTGCGGATGTATCACTTGAATTACTTACTCCGTTTGATGAGAACAAGAAAGATCATGATAAGATCCTTTCTTTGAGAGAAGAGATATATTCTATAAGGGACAATATAGTAATAAAGAATAGAGAACTTGAGAATCTGAGTGCGTTGATATGCCGTTTTGAAGAGAATATTAATCTTGTAAAGAAAATGGAAAGCGGCAATGTTTCACGTGAAACATTCTGATTTGATTCTTTACTGTGAAACCCAGTTTTCAAAGATGTGGTGGAACGGAATTTTGACCTTGACAAGATATTGTGCATGAAAAATAATCACATACTAGTTTCCAAAATTGGTTTCACGTGAAACATATTTGTGTTATAATATCGTTCTGACAGAAGAAAAAGTTAAAGGGGTATTATATTATAGATGAGTAGAATAATAGCAGTTGCAAATCAGAAGGGCGGCGTTGGTAAGACAACTACCGCAATTAATCTTGCCGCATGCCTTGCAGAGGCAGGTAAGAAAGTTCTTGTAATAGATCTTGATCCCCAGGGCAATACAACAAGTGGTCTTGGCCTTGATAAGGATGAGATGGAGAATACTGTCTACGAACTTATTCTTGGGGACGCTTCCATAAAGGAATGTATCCATGAAACGGAGATAGATAACTTAAGTGTGCTTCCATCCAACGTTAATCTTGCAGGTGCGGAGATAGAGCTGCTTGATGTGGAAGATAAAGAATTTATATTAAAGAAAGAGATAGATTATGTCGAAGATGATTATAGCTTTATTATTATCGACTGCCCTCCGTCTCTTAATATGTTAACGGTTAACGCAATGACTACTGCGAAGTCAATTCTTGTTCCGATTCAGTGTGAGTATTATGCTCTCGAAGGTCTGGGACAATTAATGCACACTATCAATCTTGTGCAGGAGAGACTTAATCCGGACCTTGTAATTGAAGGCATTGTATTCACTATGTATGATATGAGGACCAATCTTTCAATGCAGGTTGTGGATAATGTCAAAGCTAATGTCGACGTAAGAATATACGATACGGTTATTCCGCGTAACATACGTCTTGCCGAGGCACCATCTCATGGTATGCCAATCAATATATATGATCCAAAGTCGGCAGGCGCCGAGAGTTACAGACAGTTAGCGAAAGAAGTCATGGACAGATAAGGAGAAGAAGATGGCTGTTAAGGGTAAAGGATTAGGTAAAGGACTTG
>JAILJL010000062.1 GCA_024694785.1 Lachnospiraceae bacterium | reverse complement strand
ACTCCTATAAGCACTCCGACAACAAGCCCGAAAATAATATTAATCATCGTATTAAAAGTCGCGTTATCTCTGAAATGAGACGGCTTAATTATCGTGTCGTTCTCGGAGATATAAGCTATTGTTCCGTCATCGGCAATTGTCTTCTTTCCTTTGCCCTTTTTCTCTTCTTTTTTATTTAATTCTTCCTTTGCTTCTTTAAGGTAGCGAAGCAATGTCGTATTTTTGACATCTACCTGCGACATCTCTTCAAGTACATTAATCGCTTCCTTATACTGTCCATTGTGAATGTAAAGAAGGGCAAGCAAAAGGGCCGCTCTTATATACTTTGGATTAATTCCGATAACTCTCTTAAGCTGGACTATCGCCAAGTCCTCGTTACCTTCGTTTGCGTATAAAAGCGCCTGATTATACTTCTTGACGCACTGACTGAATCTTCCCGTCCTTGTAATATCAGGCTGTATATCATCTATATACTCCGCTGCCAGGTTATCTTCGCTTTTGAGGTTAATGCTTATAACCCATTCACGGAGTGCAAACACGCACTCACCTATCTCGTAATAGCAAAGTCCGAGAAGATTTCTTGCATCTATGTTATTTTTGTTGTATCGCAGACTCTTATTCAGATTATCAATGGCACCGGATATATCATGCACATTGGCACACACAAGTCCCTCGTTATAATAGAAGTTAGAAAACTGCAAAATCTTACTATATGAACTCACACGTAAAATCCTCTCTATCTCTGAACTCTTCTTGCTTCCTTAAGCATCTCCTGCAATACGTCCGTCATATCGTCAAGATTCTTGTTATAGATTGCTTCTTCTGCCTCTTCTATCTCAAGACTCGGTTTAAATTTCTTTAATTCTTCTTCGAAATTAATCATCTATATTCCTCTTTTCTTCCAATGCCAGTATGTTACCGACAAGGTACAAAGAACCCGTACATATAAGCGTTCCGTCCTTTGCGCTTTCAAGCGCCATATCATACGCCTTATCAAAATCGCGTTCTATAATAACGCGGTCTTTTACTTCCTTAAAGCATTCCGCTATATCGTCCGCATCAAGCTTACGATATCCGTCTATCTCAGTGATTATTATTTTACTAAAATTAATGCCGCTTAGCAATAAAGAAATGGAATGTGCATAATCCTTCTCCTTAACCATGGAAAAGAATAGCGTTACATCTTTACACTTAAGTGCCTTAACGCTTTCCACAAGCACTCGTATTCCGTCCGGATTATGTGCTCCGTCAACGTATACATTATCCCGCAGCTTCTGCATTCTTCCCGGCCATTTTGTCTTCTTAAAGCCTTCGTATATATCCTCTCTGGATAAAAGTCCTTCTTCGGCAAGTATCTCTGCCGCCTGCATCGCTATCGCACCGTTCTCTGCCTGATATTCACCGTAAAACGGCAATACCACAGGTTCATTATGATTATTAAGATCGAACTTGAAAGTAACGCAGCCGTTCCTTCTCGGCAGTACTTCAATATCTCCCGGATATACAGGGTAATTCGGAGCTTTTTTCTCTAATGCCTTGGCAAATATCACGTCCGATACTTCATTGTTCTTGGCATCAAATACTACAGGAACACCCTCTTTGATTATTCCCGCTTTCTCGCCCGCAATCTTTGCCAACGTATCGCCAAGATATTCCGTATGTTCGAGACTTATTGAAGTAATTACCGTTATAAGCGGCTTCTTAACTATATTCGTTGCATCAAGTCTTCCGCCGAGTCCTGTCTCAAGAACGGCAATATCCACATTCTCTTTGGCAAAGACAACCATTCCCATTGCGAATAAAATCTCAAAAAATGTAGGATGTGGAAGTCCTTCTGACACCATACCGTCTATCACGGCTTTAACTTCTTCAAACGCCTCCACGAATCGTTCTTCAGGACAATTCTCTCCATTAATCTCGATTCTCTCAAGTATCGTAACAAGATGCGGCGATATAAAAAGTCCTGTTTTCTTTCCTGCATTAATAAGAGCAGAAGACAACATCGCGCACACCGAGCCCTTACCGTTTGAACCCGCGACATGTATAACCGGGAACTTTTCCTGCGGATTCCCGAGTCTTCGCAGAAATTCCATAGTATGCTCCGGCGTATTCTTCGTAGAGAACCGCTGTACATCCCTTATATAATTTTCCACATCATTAACTGTCATAATACTGCTCCTTAATATCGCATTTCCTTATAATTATAATATCCCGCGGATATTTTTCAAGTCCCCGCACCAAATATACTCGCTTTCTTTTTTCCTAACCCTATAAGAAGCGAATGCCTGTATATATGCTCAGAACGGCTATTGCTTACTAACCTCATGAGAATGAGCTTAGTAAGCAATAGCCGTTTGGACATATATAGTGTGCCCTACGCTGCATAATCATAATTTAAAAATAACGCACCCGAGGACCTCACGGGTGCGCTGTAATTACATCAAATCTTCATTTCTGACCATATGAATATGGTCGCCTTCCTTGATGAACTTAATGCCCTGCTGCATATCCTTGACATTAATCACAATGTCATCTATACGAATCGTAGTACCCGGATGCACATTACCGAAAACTACGATCTGTGCGCCCTGCGCACGCGTCACAATCTCATTAAGCTCCGACATCTCTTCCTTATCCTGTGAAAGGTTCGTAGCCTCCTTTACCTTCATGCGAAGAAGCGCTACCTTTCGCGGATCGCTCTTAGGCTTCTCGACAACCGATCTGGCCTTTTCTTTTTTCTCAATCTCCGCAATCTGGTTATTGATACTCTCTATAGCATGTTCAGCCGACTTAACCTTGTGCTCAAGAACTTTCATTCTTCGATACACTTCTACTTCGGCACCGACAGCAACCATAGTCTTGGTCTCCATTTCGTTACCGATCTGGTTAGCCTCAACACCACCTATTGCTCTTACGGAGCCGCCTACAACCGAGCCTCTCACGCCCGTTATTATAAGCTTCTCACCACACACCACATCGCAGTTAAGAAGAACTTCGGCATTAACCGTTCCCCTTATATCAAGAGTCGCATATTCGATAAACTTGGCAAAAAGATTACCCTTTGTCTTAAGTGTAGCCTGAGAGTTGCCCATAAGACCACTCTTTAATACAATATCCTTGCCTGCCGTAATACTTGCATTCTCAACGACACCATCTATTGTCACGGAGCCGGTCGCCTTGATCATCATACCGCTTTTAACCATTCCGTGAATAACCACATCGCCGTTAAAATCGATATTACCGGTCTGAACACCTATATCCGACTGAATCTCGTATATCGGACTTATAATGACACGCTCCTGAACGCATTCAATCTTACCGGGTATATCCGCTGTATAATGATCTCCATCCTCACTTCTTGTAAATCCCTTACCAAGAAGCGGCGGAAGATCTCTTACTCGCTTTGCAGCTTGCGGAACGCCCTTAACATTAAAGCCGTCCTTACCTTGAGTGCAATGATGATATACGGCGATCTCATCGCCTTCCGCAACCGTTGCAATCGTATTCATCGAGAAATAATCCGCTGTACCATCCGGCAGAATCTTAGGCGCACGGGAAAAGTCACGATTGAACAGATACTCAAAGTATCCGTCCTTACCTTCAACACAAGCCTGACCTACCGCAATTCTTCTCTCCTGCGTGTAGATCTTATCTTCAACCATATGCTTAATAAGCTCTTCATCAATTCCGGCCTTGACACCTTTAACCTCGATTACACGCATAACATCCTCAAAGCTATACGTCTCTCCATCATCAGGTATAGGCAACGACAAAAAAGCTTCCATGGAATCAAGCGATATTCTTATCTGTGGACCTTTTTCCTTCTGAATACTCATAATAACTCCCTTAATAGTTATAAGTATTGCCTAAGCACATATGTACCTATCGTTAGTTTATCATTATATTCAGACAACTGCAATAAAATAGTGGTATTTCACTATTATTTCAAACATTTCAAACGTTCTTCAACCTGCGCAAGCGTCTGTTCATATTTAAGCTTCTTATCCTGCTCTTCTTTAAGCTTTGCTGCAGGAGCCTTACTTACGAAGTTCTCATTCGAAAGCATCTTCTCCGATCTTTCAAGTTCCTTAAGGAGTCTCTCTTTTTCCTTATTAAGACGCTCTTTTTCCTTCTCGAAATCCACAAGCTCTGCCATAGGAATAAAGCATACCGCATCTGCAATAACTACGGATACAGCGTCGTCTGCTACGCCTTCCTTATCGGCCTGAACTTTTATATCAGAAGCGGATGCAAGATTCATCATGGAATCCTTGAATGTATTGAATGCTCTTCTTACATCTTCCTTCTCGGAAACTATGATAAGAGATGCCTTTCTTGAAGGC
>JAILJL010000212.1 GCA_024694785.1 Lachnospiraceae bacterium | reverse complement strand
TATAGTGGTGAAGCCGATTGGGACATAATTGCGCGTGTCAAGGATAGAATCAGGATTCCTGTTATCGGAAGCGGCGATGTAATAGATTATAAAAGCGCAAACGAGATGTTCGAGAAAACGCGCGTGGACGCTATAATGATAGGGCGTGCAGCCCGCGGTAACCCTTGGATATTCGATGAATTAATTGCAGGAGAAGAAGGCCGCGAATATACGAAGCCTTCATTGGAAGAGCTTTTATCCGAGATGCTTACCCACGCAAAGGCGCTATGTGAATTCAAGGGTGAATATATAGGCATAAGAGAGATGCGTACGCACGCAAGTTTCTACCTGACAGGGCAAAAAGGTGCGGCGAAAGCCCGTGTAATGCTTAATTCAGTGGAAACTCTCGATGACTTACATAAGTATGTAAAAACTTTACTTGACAGTCGTACTTCCCTTTAGTATAATGGTCGGAGTTATAGGGGGAAGACCCTAATTTTAGTAAGGGTTTTTTGATACGAAAAAGATCGAACAAGAGGTGCAATATGGAGAAGAAGTTATTAACTTACGCAGGCTTACAGAAGCTTGAGAATGAGCTTCAGGATCTTAAAGCAGTCAAGCGTAAGGAGGTTGCGGAGAAGATTAAAGAGGCAAGAGAGCAGGGAGACCTCTCCGAGAACGCAGAATACGATGCAGCCAAAGATGAGCAGCGAGATATAGAGGCGAGAATTGAAGAGATAGAGGCAATCCTTAAGAACGTGGAAGTCGTTGTTGAGGAAGAAGTAGATGTTGCCAAGGTTAATGTAGGTTGTAAGGTTAAGGTTCTTGATGTAGAGTACAAGGAAGAGCTGGATTACTATATCGTAGGATCTACAGAAGCTAACAGCCTCGAGGGCAAGATAAGCAATGAATCACCGCTTGGAATGGCCCTTCTTGGTAAGAAGGTGGGCGCTAAGGTTAAAGTAGAGACCCAGGCCGGTACTTTCGAATACAAGATTTTGGATATTCAAAGAGTATAAAAGAAGCCCGCCTTTAACTTAAGGCGGGTTTTTATGATAAAGGAGTAGAGGATATGGCAGAAGAGAGAGTAACAGAAGCCCAGATGGACGAAAAGGAATTAAATCGCCTTGTTCAGGTAAGATATGATAAGTTCAACGAACTTAAGGCAGCAGGAAAGAATCCTTTCGTTATAACAAAGTACGATGTAACGGCACATGCCAAAGAGATTATCGACAATTTCGATTCGATGGAAGGCAAGATCGTAACGATAGCAGGCCGTATGATGCAGAAGCGCGTCATGGGTAAGGCATCATTTATGAATATACTTGATAAATCAGGTAATATTCAGGTATACGTTGCAAGAGATTCTATCGGAGAAGAGCCTTATGCAGACTTCAAAAAGTTCGATATCGGAGACATCGTAGGTGTTAAGGGCGAAGTGTTCCGTACAAAGATGGGTGAGATAAGTATCCATGCTGCGGAAGTTACGCTCCTTTCAAAGTCATTACAGCTTCTCCCTGAGAAGTTCCACGGACTTACAAATACTGATATAAGATATCGTCAGAGATACGTAGATCTTATCATGAATGAAGACGTTCGTGATACATTCATGAAGAGAAGTAAAATCTTACGCGAGATCAGAAACTTCCTTGCGGACAGAGATTTTATGGAAGTAGAGACCCCAATGCTTGTTGCAAATGCTGGCGGTGCAGCGGCAAGACCATTCGAGACACACTTTAATGCGTTAGATGAGGACTTTAAGCTTAGAATTTCACTTGAGCTTTACTTAAAGAGACTTATTGTAGGCGGGTTAGAGAGAGTGTACGAAATCGGTCGAGTGTTCAGAAACGAAGGCTTAGACACAAGACACAATCCTGAATTCACACTTATGGAGCTTTACCAGGCATATACAGATTATAACGGAATGATGGAGCTTACAGAGTCGATGTTCCGTTATCTTGCTGAAAAAGTTCTCGGAACCACCAAGTTTATGTACGGTGATGTTGAGCTTGATTTCGGTAAGCCATTTGAGAAAATTACAATGCTTGATGCGGTTAAGAAGTATGCAGGCGTTGATTTTACCAATATTTTGACGGACGAAGATGCCAAGAAGGTTGCAAAAGAGCATAATGTAGCGTTTGAAGAGCGCCATAAGAGAGGCGATATCATTAACCTCTTCTTCGAAGAGTTCTGCGAAGAACATCTTGTACAGCCAACGTTTGTTATGGATCATCCGGTTGAGATCTCTCCGCTTACTAAGAGAAAGCCGTCAGATCCTAATCATGTTGAGCGTTTTGAGCTTTTCA
>JAILJL010000070.1 GCA_024694785.1 Lachnospiraceae bacterium | reverse complement strand
TTTTTTTATTGGACTGAATTGGCTTTTTCTTCTGGGCTCGTAGTAGCCAAATCTGCTGGACTTTTAATGGTTGTTTTCACCGGGCTTTAACACCATCAGGCGTATAATCAATGGTTACAGACTTCTTGACCTGTTGGTGGGACAAGAGGACGCACGTCTCCACATGCACCGTTCCCGGAAACATATCGACTGCACACATTCTTTCAGCATGGTATCCACGAGCCTGCAAGACCTTGAGATCTCTCGCAAGGCTTGTGGGCTTACAGCTTATATATATCATTCTGCCCACATTATAGTCAATTATCTTCTCCAATGCCTTCGGGTGTATTCCGTCACGAGGTGGATCAAGCACTATAAAATCAGGTTTATCGGTTATCTCGTCGAGCGCTTTTAGCACATCAGCCGCTATGAATTCGCAATTATTAAGGTTATTAAGCTTAGCATTAACCTTCGCTGCCTCAACTGCTTCAGGCACTATTTCTACTCCGACCACACGTCCTGCTGCCGGCGACAATACCTGCGCTATAGTACCCGTTCCGGAATATAAATCAAATACAGTCGCGCCCTTCTTAATCGAATCCCCGATAAATTCTCTTGCAGTACTATAAAGTAACTCCGCACCCTTAGAATTCGTCTGAAAGAAAGAAAACGGTGATATCTTAAACTTAAGTCCGAGAAGCTCTTCATAGAAATAATCCTGTCCGTAAAGCACATCTGTACCTTCATCGTTAATCGTATCCGCCACAGAATCATTCTTCGTATGAAGCACAGCAACCATCTTACCATCGAGGGTTAAGCTCAACAGACAATCCTTATATGCATTAAGCATGGTCTCTTCATCCTTATATCCGGACTCAAAGTTCATTTCTGTTGTCGTAACAAGATCAATCAGTATCTCACCCGTAGCCTTGGCCTTACGGACCAGAAGATGCCGAAGATATCCCTCATGTCGTATCTTATGAAAATAAGTACCGTTAACGCCTCTGAAGTACATAAGAGTTTCATGAAGAATCTTACGATAATCCTCATCCACAATCTTACATGATTCAACCGGCACCACATCATAGAAGCTTCCCCTCTTATGCATGCCAAGAGACAGCGGTCCTTCCTTATATAGATCGCCGAACGAAAACTCCATCTTATTCCTGTATTCAAACTGAAGAGGACTCTTCCTTACGCCTTCCCAGACTCTGTCAAATGTCTCCTTATCAATAACACCTGCAAAAAGTTCTCTTAATTCACTCTCTTTAAGTTTTACCTGGTCATCATAGCTTAGATTCTGATATGTACATCCGCCGCATTCGTTAAAATGCGGACACATCGCAGGTACAACCTCATTATCCGCTGCTTTAATCACCTCGATTATATCGCCTTCACATACGCCATGCCTCTTCTTAAGCACACGTACGCGAACCTCCTGCCCGATTAGTCCGTTCTTGGTATATACGATATCCCCTTCACTTGTTACTACCTCGCACTTATTCGGAAAACTGATCTTCTTAACTATTCCCTCTACTATCTCGCCTTTTTTCATATATCCATCCTTATCACGCCAAAATAAAAGGGCTCGCATCAGCGAACCCTTAAAATCACATATTAACCGATGATTATTCTTCGTCTTCGCCTTCCTCTTCTTCATCATCAAAGAAGTCGTCATCAAATTCATCCTCGAATTCATCCTCAAAATCATCAAGATAATCAGGAGCAAAGAAACGATATGCTGCATAAACTGCACAACCGATTGCTGCCAGTGCACCGATAACCGCAAGAACTATAAGCACGGTATGCTTCTTTTCCTTCTTAGCTTCTTCCCTATGCAATAATTCGCCAAGTGCAGAGTTGTTAATTAATTCTTCAAGTTTCTTAGTATTCATAATCCTCGCTCCTTTATATATAAATTGGACAACATTTCCGTTACTTGTAATGATAGCACAATGACTGCCGTTTGCCAACATTTCTTCCCACTAATTCACGAAAAATTGGCAATTAGCACCTCTTTAACTTTGCAAAAGAAGCAAACATCTTCCTTACACCCGCTTCATCAAAATCAACGGTTACTTCGTAATCTCTTCCTCCATCCTTGATCTCTAATACCATTCCTTCACCAAACTTAATATGGCTTACTCTGTCACCCACTGCATAATCAAGTCCTGCAGATGCGCTTCCCATATCCTTGCCTGTCTTAATATCCGCCATAGACTTATATGCACTTACGCTTTCCGCAAAAGAATTATTCTTCCATGAGGCCTTAGCTCTCTTAAATGTATCGTTAACCGGCATATCTTCCGTCTTTGGGGGCTTATAGTATCCGTCCATTACTTCTTTCGGAAGTTCCTTAATAAAACGCGATACAGGATTATACTGTGTCTCGCCGCGCAGCATTCTTGCACGTGCGGCTGTCATAGTCAATGTCTTCTTTGCGCGGGTAATCCCCACGTAACAAAGTCTTCGCTCTTCCTCAAGATCATCGTTATTGCCGCTTGAAATCGACATATAAGAAGGAAATAATCCATCCTCCATACCCGACATATATACATTCTTGAATTCAAGTCCCTTCGCTCCATGAAGAGTCATCAAGATAACATAATCCGAATCCTCATCCAGCGAATCAACCTCCGCAACAAGCGCAACTTCTTCCAGGAAGCCTGACAATGTCGGGTTCTCTTCATTCTTCTCATAATCCACAATCTTGGATATAAGTTCATCTATATTCTCGATTCTCGCCCTCGATTCATCGGTATTCTCAATTACAAGGTCTTCCACATATCCCGTCTTTTCAAGTAACTTCTCAACCGTCTGCTCAATTCCGGATGTTGCAAGAATACCGCGTAAATCCTCTATTAAAGCAACAAAAGGCTCGATCTTCTTCACTGCCGCCGATACCCCTTGAATCTCCGATGCCTTCTTTAACGCATCATAAAAGCTCATCCCGTTGGCATATGCATAATCAGCGATTCTGCCTTCGGTAGTCTGCCCGATTCCCCTTTTCGGTACGTTAAGAATTCTGGTGACAGCCAGATCATCCTTGCCGTTATCTATGGTCTTAAGATATGCAAGTATATCTTTAATCTCTTTTCTTGAATAAAAGTTCACTCCACCGATAAGCTTATACGGAATTCCTCTGTTAACAAATCGCTCTTCCAAAAGTCTTGACTGCGCATTGGTTCTGTATAAAACCGCGCAATCCTTATATTCGCACTCTCCCGCGCCTACCCGTCTCGCGATATCCGCCACTATATATATAGCCTCTTCCTGTCCGTTATCAAACTGCTCGAATTTGACCTTATCGCCTTCTTCCGATTCGGTCCAAAGTGCCTTGGCCTTACGCCCGATATTATTGGCAATAACTTCATTCGCTGCATTAAGTATATTCTTGGTGGAACGATAATTCTGCTCTAACTTAATAACCGTAGCGTCGGGATATACCTTCTCGAAATCGAGGATATTCCTGATATTAGCGCCTCTGAACTTATATATCGACTGGTCATCATCACCTACTACGCACAGGTTCTTATACTTGCCCGCAAGAAGCTCAATTAAGGCAAATTGGGCAGTATTGGTATCCTGGTACTCATCGACCATTATATACTGAAAACGTTCCTGATAGGCATTCCTTACTTCATTATCCATGCTGAGAAGTTTGACCGTATTCATAATAAGATCATCGAAATCCATAGCATTATTCTTCTTAAGACTGTTCTGATACTCCTCATAAATTGAGGCAAGCTTAAGATATTTAAAATCTCCCCCCGCATCCACACGAAACCGTGCCGTGTCGATAAGCTCGTTCTTAGCGGAAGATATCGCATTAAGAGCCGTCTTCTCCTTAATAATCTTATTATCTATCTCAAGACGCTTTAATACATCCTTCATTAAAGAATTGGAATCATCGCTGTCATATATTGTAAATCCGGTATCATATCCGATCCTGTCGGCATATCTTCGAAGAATACGCACGCAACACGAATGAAAGGTCGAAATCCATATGCCTTCCGCACCATGTCCCACCAGTTCATTAATCCTTCTTCTCATCTCTGCCGCGGCCTTATTGGTAAATGTAATCGCAAGAATATTGAAAGGATCGACGTACCGCTCCTTAATAAGATATGCCGTTCTGTTAGTTAAAACTCTGGTCTTACCCGAGCCCGCTCCGGCCAATATTAAAACAGGGCCGTTAACCGTGTATACGCCCTGCTGTTGTTCAGGATTCAACTGTTCCGTAGTAATCATTACTTCCCTACCACCTATCGCTTTTATACAAAAAGTATAACATATGTTCGGTTTTTTCTCAATCAAGAAAAGTCATCTTGTCATGTAGTTTTAAATACCTTATAATGTGATATAGTCATAAGCTCAACCTGGGAGGTACAATTATGTCTGATAATAAGGACTACACTCCGATAGCACTCGATATGCTTCTCAATATCTTGAATAAGAACGACTTTATCGAGGCTAACGAGTTTCCGAACATCGACTTATATATGGATCAGTTGACCACCTTCATGGATAAAAACTTGGAATCCGGCAAGCGTTCTGATGACGACAAGATTCTTACCAAGACCATGATCAATAATTATGCCAAGAGCGGTCTTCTGCCATCGCCGGAAAAAAAGCAATATTCAAAAGCTCATCTTATAAGTTTGACATTTATATACTATCTTAAGAATATCCTGTCCATTAACGATATCAAGAAAATAATGGATCCCCTTCACTCTCGCTATTTTAATGCAGAAGATTTCAATATGGAGGATGTCTACAAAGAAGTCTTCACTTCGGAGCCTGAAGGAATGAAGATTATGAAAAAGGATATCGAGCGTCAGTTTAAATTAAGCAAAACCCTTTTTACCGACGCGCCCAAAAGTGATAAGGAATTCTTACAGACTTTCGCTTTCCTTTGCGAGTTATCCTATGGAATATACATAAGGAAACACTTACTTGAAAAGATTGTGGACGCTTTCCCTTCGCCGGAAGAGCGCATCCGCCTCGAGAAAGAGGAAAAAAAGCATCAGAAAAAGCTCGATGAAGAACGAAAAAAAGAAGAGGCAAAGAAAAAAGAAGCCTTGAAGAAGGAACAAGGTAAGAAAAAGGATTAATACTATGACAAACCTTACGAAAAAAGCAATTAAAGAGGCATTTCTGGAGCTTCTTTCAGACAGACCGTTGCATCAGATAACAATTAAGGACATTGTAGAAAAATGCGGAATCAATCGTAATTCTTTCTACTACCACTACCAGGATATGCCTGCGCTTATAGAAGAAATAGTAACAGAAGAAGCGGATGCCATTATCAACGAATATCCAAGCATTGATTCCGTTGAGATTGCATTTAATGTAGGTCTTGAATTTGCAAGAAAGAACCGCACAGCAATCCTTCATATCTATAACTCGGTTAACCGAGATATTTTCGAGCAATACCTCTGGAAGGTATGCGATTATGCAGTCACACCACCATTATTC
>JAILJL010000204.1 GCA_024694785.1 Lachnospiraceae bacterium | reverse complement strand
AGTCTTATCTATTCACAATATGTGGATATTACGACTGCGGGATATCAGCTTATAGAATTTGATAAGGGCGTTAATATCACAAAAGGCGAGAAAGCTTATGTTGTAGTCAGATTTGACAAGCCTATCTATTATGCATTTGATGCAGATGCGGAATTATCAAGCGGCAAAGTTACCGCACCTGCAAAGCTCGGCGAGACCTTCATATCAAGAGACGGCAGTACATGGGCTGATTATGCGACGGTTAAAAGCGATAAGACGTTTAGTCTTTGTATTAAAGTAGATGTTCGTAACGGACTTGACCGAGAGGTTATCCATAGAATACCGAGAGAGGATAAGCCGGATAATCCGGATGGTCCTGACGACCCGGTAGTGACTTTGGGTGAGACGACATTCTATCTTCTTAATAATGAAGAAGCGAAGATAACGGTTACATGGAAAGACGTTGAGGGCGCCGAAGGCTACTATATCTATAGAAAAGTTAAGGGACTGGAAAACGAATTTAAATTATTGGTTGCAGTATATGACAGCACCAAGTACTATGACATCGGCCTTACAATAGGTGCGGACTATACATACAAAGTAATACCTTTTAAGGGATCTGCAATCGGAACCTCTCCGGAGAAGACCATAAGGGCAACCATTGCGGCACCATGGATTATGAATCTTGCAAATGTGGCAAAGGGCCAGGTTAAGGTAACGTATTCTAAGGTTACGGGTGCCAAGAGCTATAGTATCTATCGTGCAAGAAAGGATCAGACTTATAGTTTTATCGGTACATCGAAGACGAACACTTTCCTTGACAGAAATGCAAAGAAAGGTAAGATATACGGATATAAGGTGAACGTAAAGAAAGGAAAACGTCAGAGCGCATTATCTGCAGCAAAGACAATTAAAGTTAAGAAGTGATTTCGAATCAGGCGCAGTATGAAATTTATTATAGCCCCTGAGATATAAGGAAAATGTTATTGATTCTTTTGGATATAATGAATATAAAATGGGTGAATTGTTAATTAAATGTTGGAATTGTTAACAGATAGTGTTATAATAGGGTACACGTCCGAAAGGACAAAAACAATGTAAGAGAGGAACTTATTTATGAAGAAACGTTTGTTAGCTAGTGTTCTTGCATTAGCACTCGTGTTGTCTTTGCTTGCAATGCCTGCAGGTAAGGCAGAAGCAAAGACGGAATATGGCTTAGGCTATATTATGCCTGAAGAGGTAAAGAACATGACGATCGAAGAGCGCGCAGCGCTTGTTGGTGGAACGGTATATACTGCAGAACCGCAGGATTTCCCGGAGACATTCGATCTTAGAGAGTATGGCCTGGTATCACCGGTTAAGAACCAGGGCGCATTTGGTACATGTTGGGCACATGCAGCTTGTGCAGCTATGGAAAGTAATGCTCTTATGATGGGATATGGTGAGTATGATCTTTCAGAATACCAGCTTTCATATTGTGCATTCTATGCGCCGGAAGATCCTAGCCTTTTATTTGGCGGAGATGTTACAGAGAAGATTTTTAAGAGCGGCAAGAAGCTTGGTGACGGAGAGTCCGAAGGTGGTAACTCATATATCTCTGCAGCTATGGTTATGAAGGGTTACGCTCCTGCATCAGAGGAGAAGTATCCATACAAGAATATCAAGAAGAAAATCGCACCTGAAGCTTATGGTGATTGTGTATTAAGAGGCAACAGCACTATGTTCGTAAGCACAAGCGATTACAACTCAATTAAGGCAGCTATTACAAAATTCGGTGCTATGTCGATTTCTGTATGCGGTGCAGCAGCACAGACAGAATCCAAGACATTCAACGTAAAGAATGCTGCAGCATATATACCTGCAGATATGTATGGAAAGAATGGCGTTTCAATCGATCACGAAGTAGCAGTAGTTGGTTGGGATGACAATTTCAGCAAGGATAACTTTAATACAACACCTGATGGTGATGGTGCTTGGCTTATAAAGAACAGCTGGGGCGAAGACTGGGGATTAGATGGTTATTACTGGCTTTCATATTATGACGCAGCTATTGCAGAAGCAGGTGCATGGACAACATTTACGGTTTCACCGGCTGAGACATATGATTATCAGTATCAGTATGATGGTGGATTAGGTCTCTATGGTATGGCTGATGCTTTGGAAGTTGCTATGGCATTCTCAGCAAAGGCTGACCAGACGATGACAGGTGTTAGAATTAACACAGATGGCGATGCAGAGACAGGAGTATGGACTCCAATTACTGCAACAGTTAATGTATATAAGGGAATCGCTTCTCCTGATAAGATCGAGGGAGCAAAGGCTGTATATACACAGACTACATTAGTAACAGAGTCTGGATATCAGACTATTGAGTTCAAGAAGGGTCTTAATATCAGCGAGGGCGAGAAAATTTTCGTTGTAGTTTCATTTGATCATGCTGTATTTTATCAGTGTGATGGTCCTTTTGAGTGGGCTTGGTATCGTAATGCAGCAGTTGCTAACGAGGGTGAGACATTCATGAGAGTTGCTCGTGATGGCAAGTGGTATGATCACGGTATAGAAGGCGGAGATGCTGATGAAGATCCTGCTAACAGCGTATGTCTTAAGGCTATGGTTAGAAATGGCCATAATCAGGATGTTATCCGTCATGATCCTAACGCAATTCAGTTAGACGAGCCTACATTCTATCTCCTTAACAATGAGGAAGCTAAGGTTACTGTTACATGGAAGGCAGTAGAAGGTGCTGAAGGATATAACATCTATCGTAAGGTTAAGGGTCAGGAAGATGACTTCTCACTCCTTGCAACAGTAGATGCTAACGCTTCAAAGTATTATGATACAGGTCTTACACTTGGTACAGATTATATCTACAAGGTAGTTCCTTTCGTAGGTTCTGTAGAAGGTTCGTCAGCTGAGAAGACAATCAGAGCTACAATCGCAGCTCCTTGGATTACAAAGCTTGAGAACAACAAGAAGGGTCAGGTTAAGATTACAATTCAGAATGTAAAGGGTGCTAAGAGCTATAGTGCATATAGACTTATCGGCAAGACATATCAGTACCTTGGTAACACAACCAAGACAACATATGTAGATACATTCAAGAAGGGTAAGTATGAGAAGGGTGTTACATACACCTACAAGTTAGCTGTTAAGCGCGGCGACAGAACAAGTGCTCTCTCAGCAGCTAAGACAATTACTACAACAAAGTAATTACTAAAAATAATGAAAATTTAAAGAAGAAGTGTGTCGGATTTAAAAGTTCGACACACTTTTTTGTTATCGT
>JAILJL010000162.1 GCA_024694785.1 Lachnospiraceae bacterium | reverse complement strand
TATAGTTGGATTGGTTATTGTAGGTTTTGGAATCAGCGCTTTCTTTGCGAAAAAGCCGGTGGGGTTCTGGGCTAACGCCGAAACAACCAAGATAAAAGACGGATGTGTGAAGAAATATAACCGAGCAACGGGAATTCTGTTCATTTGTTACGCAGTTGTTTTTATACTGCTTGGAATACCGTTGTTATACGGTAAAAACAATCCGTATCTTATATTCTCAATGATTGGCGTGGTATTTGCAACCATAGCAACTATGGCAATTTACAGTATAGTTATTGAAGAAAAGTATAGAGAGAAATAACTTAAACCGAGTTTATAGATAGCGTATCTATAAACTCGGCTATATTTTTGCTTATTTTTCAGCGCTTTTAACCCATTTTTTCCAGCGTGAATCCGACTGAATTTCTGCTTTGATTTTATCAATTTCGGGAACATCCCACCAAGGCCATAGTTCCGGGAGCTCTTTTACGAAAGAATCGTTTATTTCCTTGGCATAGTTAAGTGCAACATCGAGTGCTGTGAATGCATCATCTTTCTTATCTGCAAGCCATAGATAATATGAGCGAAGCATCTGTATGCATGCAAGAAATCCGAAGTTATTGCCGTAACGGTGGTCCGGAATAATTAGTGCAAACAATTCTTCTGCGTTTTGAAGCATGGCAGCAGCAGCATCCGGTTTTAGTGTGGTGTCAGACAATACGATGTGGACGATTAGTTCTGCGCTTTGATTAATCGTTGCTAAAAGCGCTTCACGCTGTGCAACGATTGCATCTTTTCCGTCAAATGCTTTTATACGAAGAAACGGTTTTGAACCTGTTATATCAGGAGCTGAATCGGCTAAGGTAAGCGCTTTTTCGTGTGCACCGGTGTTCTTATATAATTGTGATAACTCGTTTATTGCTTTCTGACGCATATTGCCATCCGGAAGGGATAGAAGAAGCTTCTCATAGAGCTTAATTGCTTCCTGCCATTCGCTGTACGTTTTGTGCTTTTCTATATCATATACGCCGAATCCTTCGGCATCGACGATATGGAATTCACCGTAACGCACATATCCTGCATTATATAATGAAGATGCAAGCGCAAGCGTCAGTTTCTCGTTACCCGGAAATTCAATGAGGGATTCGCGGGCGAGCGCGATACATTCATCCATATTGACATCTTTACCGTTATTCTGCCAAATCATATCGTTAATTTGTTTCGCCAATGCATCTACCTTTTTGGTCCGTTCGTTATCATATCCGAAAAGCTCGTCAATTGAGACGCCGAAGTAGTTAGCGATTGATGGGACTATTTCCATATCAGGGAAACAAATTCCTTTTTCCCAGCGTGATACCGCCTGCGCAGTTACACCAAGTTCCGATGCAAGCGTATCCTGCGTTCTTCCGTCGCGAAGACGTAATTCTTTTATTTTTTCACCTAAATTAATCATGTTTTAAGGTCCTTTCGTGTGTTTTAACCGCCGGTATGATTTCATTATATGAAAGTCCCATTACGGAATCAATAATCAATCAGTTGTTTTATATTCAACAAAATGTTTAGATACTAATTCGTTTTATAATATGATAGACTCATTTAAGGAGGAGTAATACTTTATGAATCTTAGCAGTATTGAGAATCTTGGTATTGAGCGTGTGCTTACACGCGGGACAGGGGAGATTATATATAGAGATAATCTGCTTGCGTGATTTTCATGTTCATGCTATACTTCGATAGTAAGAATAAAGAAAGGGCGTTTTATAATGCATAGGTGAGGAAATTGATTATTCGATAATTTGATTTAATGTGAACACGATTTTTATACTGCCACAGGCGGTTGTTTTGTGTACGCTTAAATTGGATTATCATGCATTTTCTGAGCCTACTTGATATAGGTCTATTTGTGTGAGTCTATTTTGCGTATGCAAGATAGGCTTTTGTTTTATATAAAAGCGTCCGGAAGAAGGTTAATAAACCCGGCAGTATGGCTACGAGAGGGGCTGATAATATGCTACAGATACGAAATCTTAATATAACGCACAGAAAAGATCTAAGAACAATAATAGAAGACTTTAATATGACTTTAAATGACGGTGATAAGGCCGTAATAATAGGCGAAGAGGGCAACGGTAAGTCAACGCTTGTTAAGTGGATATATGATTCTGATATGATAGAAGATTATACTGAGTGCAGCGGCGAACTTATAAGAGGCAACGAGCGTCTTGCATATCTTCCGCAGGAAATGCGAGAAGAAGATAAGAAAAAGACGGTCTATGAATTCTTTACGGAAAGTAATTCTTTCTATGATAAGACACCGGGCGAACTTGGGGTTATGGCGGGTAAGTTCAATGTGCCGAACGACATCTTCTATAGTGAGCAGATAATGGAAAGTCTATCCGGCGGAGAGAAGGTTAAGGTTCAGCTTATGAAGATTCTTATGGATGAACCGACGGTACTTCTATTGGATGAGCCTTCAAATGACATTGATATTGAGACGCTTGAATTACTTGAGAAGCTTATTAATACTTGGAAGCACGCGGTACTATATATCTCTCATGATGAGACGTTAATCGAGAATACCGCGAATATGATTATTCATCTTGAGCAGATAGTTCGTAAGACTAAGTTTAGATATACGATAGTACATGACGATTATAAGGGCTATATTAAGAACAGAACCGATACCTTTGCAAGACAGGAACAGAAGGCGTTAAGCGACAGACGAGAGAAAGAGCTGAGAGATGAAAAGTACAGAAAGATATTGCAGCAAGTTGACAAGGCACAATTAAGTGTTCGCCACGCAGGCAAAGACCTTGCGGATAAAATGCAGGCGGGAAGAAATCTTAAGGACAAGATGCATACGGTTAAAGCGTTAAAGCATCGCTTTGACAGAGAAGACGAGGATATGACCGAGATGCCGGAGCAGGAAGAAGCAATCTTCTTTAAGCTTGGTGATGAGAATGCCCGCATGCCGCAGGGCAAAACTGTAATAGAGTATACACTTTCCGAGTTAAAAACTCCTGATGGAGAGAAAGTGCTTGCAAGAGACATATTTTTACGAGTCCGCGGTCCGGAAAAAATCTGTATTATAGGTAATAACGGAGCGGGCAAGACCACATTATTACGTAAAATCGCGGATGAACTTTTATCAAGAAAGGATATCAAAGCGGAATACATGCCGCAAAACTACGAAGATATGCTTGATCTTGATATTACTCCGGTGGAATTTCTCGATAGTACCGGCGATAAGGAGATAAGAACGAGGATAAGAACTTATCTGGGTTCATTAAAATACACTGCAGACGAGATGGAGCATCCGATAAGGGAATTATCAGGTGGACAGAAGGCTAAGGTATTACTACTTAAGATGAGTATGTCAGGGGCAAATGTTCTAATCTTAGACGAACCGACCAGAAACTTCTCGCCGTTATCGGGACCTGTGATACGAAAGATGATTGCCGCATTTCCGGGAGCCGTGATAAGTATATCTCACGACAGAAAGTATATAGAAGAAGTCTGCGAAAAAGTATATAAATTAAAAGAGTCCGGATTAAAAGAAAATAATTGATTCTTATTTCACATATTTCTGTTATAATAAATTTTTGTGGGATAAAAAGAAACCTAGGAGGTATTCTAATGAAAGGTTTTAAGAAATTATTAAGCATCGTACTTATGTTGTCACTTGTTATTGCTATGACAGCTTGCGGTACGACCGCAACCAACAGTGTCGATAATGGTGAG
>JAILJL010000137.1 GCA_024694785.1 Lachnospiraceae bacterium | reverse complement strand
ATATTCCAAGAATCTTGAGGATTGTGTAGTCATATACCTTATCAACATAATTCATAAGATAATAAGGATCGTAATCCTCCTGCATATCTACGGAATCAGGCCCGATAATATTATTAAGTTCCGCATTATCAAGCGCATATATAATCATTGCTTCTTCAACATTTCCAGTATATAACTTCCCCATTTTTGCAAGCTCCAAAAGTTCATCTATCTGTTCATGCGTAAGATTCATATATAAGCCAAGCTTAATAAGCGAGTTTCTGTCAGGATACCACGACTTATTCTTAATCTGTCTTACGTAGTTTTTAAGTGACGCCGGACATCTATTTTTCTCGTCTGTTGAAAGAAGCCCGTAATCTCCAAATAAAAGTCCGTAATCATCTGCTTTTATCTGCGCATATAGCCTATGAAACTGCTTTGAAAACTGTAATCTATTCTCATTAACAAATCGCTCTAATTTTTCTTCGCTATCCGCCTTATTAAGTTCCTCATCTATTACATATGTCTTAATCGTCTGCCCTGTAACAGTGAGCTCTTCCGTAATATCGCTCTTGAATCTATCGAGAAGTTTATTATATAGCTTAAATCTCTCATCTATAGACATATCATGGCCTTTTTTCTTTTCCTCATTATACTTATTGATAACGTATATGACTACACAATCCTCACGATTCTTGGAGTATAGCTTTCCACGATGCCCATATTTATTAATAAAAGCGTTAGTTTCTTCTATATCAAATCCGGCAGTAAGTGCAAGCATAATAAAAATCTCTCGTTCTCTCGGAGTTGAACCTTTAGACCATTTATTAATCGTCTGTCTCGTTTTTTTCAAATACTTAGCAAGTTGTTCTTGATTACATCCGTCCTTCTTAACTATTGCAAGTATCCTTTTAATCTCTGCAGGCCATTGCTCATTCTGATATGCAAGAATAGTATTGAGGTTTTCCTGTAATTCACCTATGTCTTCTATCCTTCCGACCATATCATCAAGAACTTCCGTGTTAAGCTCTTTAATCTCCATAAACATTTGTCACCTCGAACTTTTCCTAATTAAATTGTAGCAATCAGTCAAACCCTTGTCAATTAAATAAGGCCCTATTTAACCGCTTTAAACCACTGATTTAATCTCATCGCATATACCGAATTTAACAGCTTCTTCTGCGGTCATCATATTATCAAATTCTGTTGCTTTATCAATTTGTTTGATGGTACGCCCGGTATGCTTAGCAAGAATTGAATTGGTAAGCTTTCTAATCTCAAGAATATCTTCCGCAGTCTTCTTAATAGATGTCGCAGAACCTCCCAAACCTCCTGCGATTAGAGGCTCATGTATAAGACACTTACTGTGCGGAAGTATATATCTTCTTCCCTTCTGTCCTCCTGCGAAGATTAATGCTGCCATAGAAGCAGCAAGGCCTACACAGTACATGTTAATAGGTACTTTCCCGTCAAGTGACTGTATTATGTCATATACCGCAAGTCCGGCGTTAATCTGACCGCCGGGACTATTGATATAAATATCTATCGGTTCAGAACTTTTTGACAGAAATTGTATCTGTAAAAGGAAACTATTAAGAGTGTCATCCGTAATATCTCCCAGAATATACACTTTCCTGTCTGTAAGGCTCTGACTCATAAGCTCGATTTCGCGAACTCCCGAATGTGACTCTTTAACATAACTTGGCATCCATGATGTCATTCCATTATTCATAATTACATTGCCTCCTTTTCGGTATTCTCGTCTTCTGCGATTCTATTCGCAATAAGCTTTTTATATAGAGGATCCTCAAGTGTCGGGTATCTATTGGTTATAACGGGTTTGGATCCTCTTCTGAATATAGCGACCTTACCCGCCGGCATATCAAGAACCGTAGTTAACGGCTTATCAAGTCGTTCTGCTATGCGCTTACAGGTTTCAATATCCATGCTTCCCATAAATACATAGGTGTCACAGTTATTAATGATTGTGGTTGCCTCTTTTTCGCCATACATTGTCGCAAGTTGCGTCTCAGACTGCAAGTACAGCGATACACTGATTCCAACCGCTCGGAATATACTGATATAGTCATCGAAATCTTTAATTGTTCCGCCACAGGCAAAGTCATCACAGATAATATGCACCGGAATATTAAGTTTTTCGTCGGGACTATTCTGTGCATCTTCAAACAAAACCTTAAATAGTTGTGAATACATAAGATTAATGTAGGACTGAAGGGCTTTATTTACCGGGGATGTTGTAATAAAAAACGCCGTTTTCCTTCTTCCGATTGATTCAAATGATATGTGCTTCTTTTTCTCACACAGTCTTACTATATTTTCTGTATAGAACCTTTCAATTGCACTTGTTGCCATAGAAATAACGCAACCAAGCGTTCTTGGTGGCAATGCATTTATCTGTTTCCAAGCAGTCGAAGCATCATTACCGGGAAGTATGCATTCAAGCTCAATGAATTTAATATCAACATTTGTTGCTGTTTCTTTGTTTTGTCTTTCAAGAGCAGCTACAATTTGGGAATCTGAAATCCTTCTGTGGCCCAAATTTCTTACTCTATCAGCAAAAACCATATCCGCATATCCTTCCTTTATGCTTCTTTCAAGTTCCTTATACTCCATCAAACACATCCCGCGCTGCATATTAAGTAAATCTGAAAACTTTGGCTTTGTTCCGTCAATCTCTGCATTAATGAATAAGTATTTAATTTCTGCCATCAGCATAGATATTGCCGCATTATCCCAATACGGATCTGACCGTGATTTGTCCTTGTCTCCATTATATACAATAGTATCCGCCAACATTCTCATATCCTCTTCTGTTTTGACATAATCGAATGGATTATAACCATATTCGTTATTCTGCGGATTAGTAAAATCCAAGTCTATTACTTCATAACCTCTGGCTTTAAAGAGCTTTGCAAACTTAACCTTCAGCGTTTTTTTTGCAATAGGAACTACTATGCTTGAATAATTAGTATGTAAAAGTCTCGGGTAGCCAAACGAAAAAGTCTTTCCGCATCCGGTTGCCCCGACGATAATTTCGTTAAGATTAAGTTTTGTCAACTCAAATGATGCCGGTACTATATAGTTTTCTCCCAAGCACGAAAAATCGCAATTCAATTTACTCATATTTTTCCCTCCGCTTTATCCTATCTCTATTCTTCTTTTATTTGTTCTTCTGTTCATGCAACAGTCCTCACTCCGCGCGGAACCAGGAAATCATCCACCGGCATTTCAAGGATTCTGCTTAATATGAAGAGATTCTCCATATCCGGAATACAATACCCGTGACGCCACTTATTAATAGATTGAACCGTAAGTCCCATCATCTCGGCAATCTCTTTGTCACTATATCCGCTATTATCGATCGCAAAACCTATATTTGTGGCTGTTGCTTCCATATCA
>JAILJL010000118.1 GCA_024694785.1 Lachnospiraceae bacterium | reverse complement strand
GCGATACCTAAGTATGAGAAACATCATGTGAGTGCGTGGTTTACTTCACTTGTTGCTATTATTATAGCGCTGATAATGGCAGCGCTCGCATGGCGCCAGGTTATGCGATATGAAGAAGGTATTCTTGATATATATGCGATTCAGCAGGATGGATATGTTCAAGTCGTACTTAATCAGATTAATTTGCTTACAAATGAAGATGATACCAAGATTGTTGAAGATATTATAGGCACACTTGATTCTTCGAGTAATAAGTATTGGACATTATCCAAGATGGAAGCACTTATATTCGTTAAGGATATAAGAGAGTCCAATAAGTATAAGGGATTCTCGACAAAGTCATATTACGCAACGGATACTGCTATGGCATTTATCGATGGTTTGTCTGCCAACAGAGTATCTCATCAAAGAATTGATATCGAAGGTAAGCGTTATATAGCATCCGGTGTGCAGTTTGAGTTTGGTGATAAGAACTACAGAATATGTCTTCTTACCAGCGAGGATGTAGTTCTTGATCATAATGCCTATCTTAGGGCAAGAGTTACGGTAACTATTTTAGCGGTGCTTTTATTATTGCTTTTCATTGTATTCGTATCTGCTTTGTCAAGAAGAGTTGAAGAGTATTATGCTCATATTTGCGGAGTGCAGAATGAGAATCAGTCACTTCGAGAAGTAATTGAGAGACTTAATCATCAGATTAACAATGATGATTTGTATGATACAAGGCATGTATCGTTCCAGTTAAGCGCGTTGCCAATGCTGCTTGATAAGATGAAAACCGCACAGGTATATCCTTTGTACGTAGGAATTTTGCAGTTCTTTACTATTAAGGAACGCGATGCTTATCTGGTTAAGACACAGGTAACCCTTGATAAAAGTGTGTTCCGATTTAAGGTTGACGAGCGACATGTTATGTTACTGTTTGTTGCGACACCGCTTACAACAGAGCAGCTTCATGAGACAATCGGAGCTAATTACAGAGTTAAGATTGTGTCTGAATTAAGATTGGATGAGAAGCCGGACAGAGAGCTTGACGAAATAATTAAGGAGACGTTGAATCAGTATGGAAAATAGAATGTTTCAGAAGTACCGTTTTAAATTCTATTTGAATGCAAGCCATTATATTATAATTAATGGTTCGCAGGGTGCAGTGCATCCGCATACATGGGAATTTGTGTTGGAGATACTCCTTCTTAAGAAAGAGTTTATTGAGTTTGCAGCTTTTGAGAAGGCTATCGATCGTTATTTCCAGCCATTTCAGAACCAGACCCTTAATAATATACCGCCGTTCAATACTATAATGCCGACTTTGGAGAATCTTCTTGAAAGATTCGGCCAGGATATCAGGGTATTATTAAGAGAGCAGGGTGGTGAGCTTACGCAGATAGAAGGCAGTGAGACACCTACAAGAACATATATTATTTCATATCAGCAGGAGGATCAGTTCTCGGACGATATCGCCAGAATGACACAGGATTCCATGGATGATATGTTTACTACCATGCTTAATAATGCAACGAGACATTAAATGATAAGGTGTATCAGATGAAAGAGACTTTAAAGGCGACACTGTGGATATTGTTATATGGCATAGTCGCAGCAATAATTGTATATTTCGGTTCCATGAGTGGAACGTATCCTGATGGTTCGGACACAATGTTTTATGTTTATCGAGAAGATTGTACATATCATTCGATATTGGATGAAGGCGTTGTGTATCCGCTTTGGAATAAGAATTGGTATAACGGGGTTCAGATATCAAGATACTGGTCTCCGTTTTGCACTTATGTAATGACTTTTTGTGAGTTTGTGTGTGGGGGAAATCCTTATAATGGTTATCTTGTATTCTCAGGATTACTATATCTGGTCGGGGCTATTGTATGGTTGCGGTTGGGGTATACTCATGGTCGGCCGTACCTTGGAGCCGTTATAGGATTATTATGGGGAATACTACCACATAATCTGTTTCAGATTTATTGTGAAGGCGTACTTGTACGTTGCATGATTTTAACATGGCTGCCTGCGTATATTGTTGCTGTGTGGGACTATCTTCATCAAGATCGAAAGAATAGCTTATTTAAGAGCATTATATACATGTTCCTTATGGTTATGACACATATGGGATATGCAGGAATGGTTGCGCTTGCGATACTTCTCTATATCGTGATTGAGAGGATAGTTAACAGAGTTCCATTGAAAAAAGTGTTTACATGTATAGGCGGAGTTCTTTTGGCAATGGCAATTGCAGGAATATGGCTTGTACCATCACTGGTAGGTGGAATAACGGGAATAGATAGTTCGCAGGTTATGGCAAACCATTTTGCACCATTAATCGATGTTATTAATCCTTTTAAGGGTATTTTGATTGGTCAATATAGATGGATTTCCGGCTTGGAAATGTCTTATTTTGGTATAGTATTGTTTGTACTTTGCATATTGGGAATATGTTTTTCAAGGAAGAAAGCGAAACCGGGATTTATAGCAGCGTTCATTACCGTACTTCTTACATCAAAGACGGCGTATCCGTTTTTGGCACGTTTGCCGGGTGGATCGATGTTGTGGATGTTGCGATTTATGTCAATAGCTATATGTCTGGCACTTATCGGTTTTTTGTTCTGGGATACATTAAGGCGTTGGGTAGTTATTTTAGTATGTGTATTATTGTTAATAGAAGCGATTCCTTCATGGGAGGTTGTTTATCAAAAGCATAATGGAGAGAAGGCTGAAGATAGATATGAAAGAATACTGGATGAGACGCTTTTACGACAGGCAAGAGATGTGACCATTCAAAGGGCTACTGTGGGTGAAAGCTATGGTCTTATAGATGAGGCGGCAATATATATTTTGGCCGGATATGAATATGGAGTTAATAATGTTCCTATAGAAGTAGGTCAAGGTGTTCAGGCAGCGGTTACATATAAGAATATTGTTCAACAGAATCAAGCACTTGATGATAAGCATTATCTTTACTTTTTTGACAGGTGTCTAGAGATGGGTGATGATACTGTCATTATGGATAAGGGACCGATTAAAGAGGATGAAGAAGCAAGAGAACAATTGATTGAAGCAGGAAGAAGACTTGGATATAAGCTTTATGGCGAATCCGATTTAGGATTGGTATTTCATAAGGATGTTGATGGAAATTTTGGGATTATTACCAAATATAATGCAATTGGTATAGGAAAGAGTAATACAAATGTGGCATTAGCTTTTCCGAGTGTAGAGGAGGCAGAAGATCCAAATATTAATCATTATACCGTTGATGAGCTTGCAAAATATAAGACGGTGTTTTTGTCCGGGTTTATATATGATAAAAAAGAAGCTGCAGAGGAGTTAATAAAGGAATTAAGTGATAGGGGAACGCGTGTAATTATTTTTGCGGATACTATACCGATAGATACGATGACATCTTCACAGCAGTTTCTGGGAGTAACGTGTCAGCAGATAACATTTAATAATGGTTATCCTGAGCTGGATGTTCTTGATGGTAGGTTTGATGTGGATCTTTTTCCGCGCGAGTATGCACAATGGAAGACGATTTATTTAAATGGTTTGGATGATGTAAAGGGAACGATTACTGATAGCGGTCAGACAGTGGCATTTTTGGGAAATAAGTATAATGACAATATTCTTTTTGTGGGAATAAATCTATTTTTCCATTATCAATTAACGAGGGACGAAACCATAGGACAAATTTTATCGGAATTCTTTAAAGTAGATCCTGATGAACTTCCGGACAGAAGGATTGTTCCTCTGGAAGTTGAGGCTTCCGGAAAGGGGATAAGAATAGTATCGCCCGAGGATGATGTAAATACTACGTTTGCATTTCATGATATATTTGTATCTGAGCAACCAATGAGAGAAAAAAATAATCTTCTTCATGTAGATAAGGGAGAGACGATTATTAAGTTTAAATATCCTCTATTTGTGCCTGCATTATTAACATCTATTGCCGGAATAATACTTACGATCATTCTGCTTATATTCGATGAAAAACGGCGTAAGAAAGAGATTTTACAAGTTATACAAACAGAAGCATAATTAATAATACGCAAGCTGGGCTTTCAGCTTGCGTATTTGTTTAGTAGAAAAAAATTTCGGTGTTTACGGTATTTCGTATAATTCACGTTTATGTAAGCAATCCAGGATGATGACGGTGTCGTCTTCAATGCGATAGAGAAGATAGTAGCCTTCTCCGACGTTTATATGAGCATATCTGTATATTTCGCCATCATTATCGATATGTGGCCGGTTAAACGTAGCGTTATATGAAAGCTCTTGCTCTACAGCTTCAAGTTCATTTAATAGGTGCTCATGAGCTTGACAACCGTGAAATTGTCTTCTTATGTATTCAAGCTTATCTTTAATACGCTCGTCGGCATAAAGAGTTCGAATTACATTATAGTTCAGCAATATGGTTGGAAGCATTCAAATCTGTGACATTGATAATTTCTTTGTATTTGCCCTCTTTTACGAGTTGTTTTGATTTTTTGATTACATCTGTAATGTAGTTTTTGTCAGCATTAATGAAACACTTTTTCTTGAGCTCTTCATTGCTAATATTACTATAGTCACTCATGATGCGTCTCCTTTCTTGATACAAAAACTATAATATGAGTTTATTATATCATTATTTGTGTAACTTTCAATGGATTGGGAATTTAATCTTGATAATCAAGAAACTTAAAGTAGAAGTGTCAGATAGATTGCAACACTAAGGCCATTATATATGGTGATTTTTAAATCGTCAAGTAAAAAAGTTCACTTAAAGTGTTGACTTTATAGTATAAAGGTGGTACATTTAATCATGGTGTTAGCACTCGTGGTTCGAGAGTGCTAACAAGAGAAGACAGGTTGATGAAAAAGGAGGTCCGGATATGATTAATACTGAGGATATGCCGATTCTTGATGAGAGAAAACATAAGATATTGATGATTCTTATCCAGAACTACCTTGAGACCGGTGAACCTGTCGGATCCAGAACCTTATCAAAGATAATAGAGGATAACTTATCATCTGCAACCATCAGAAATGAAATGTCGGATCTTGAAGAAATGGGGTATATAATATCACCTCATACTTCGGCAGGACGAATTCCTTCAGATATGGGATACAGATTCTATGTTAACGAGATAATGAATGAATCAGAGAAGAAATGCAATG
>JAILJL010000038.1 GCA_024694785.1 Lachnospiraceae bacterium | reverse complement strand
TGATGATCGTTAACGATAAGTGTACCGCCCTTCTTAAGATAAGGAAGAGCACGGAGTGCTTCAACCTGCTCGAAAGAAACAAGGATATCAGCTTCACCCTCTGCGATAACAGGAGAGTTAACCTTCTTACCAAACTTAATATGTGTAGATACGGAACCACCTCTCTGGCTCATACCATGAATCTCAGACATCTTAACGTCATAGCCTGCTTCCATTAAACCTTCAGAAAGGATCTTAGATACTAAAAGTGTTCCCTGTCCGCCAACACCAACAAGTAAAATATTTGCGTTTTCCATTATTATTCTATCTCCTTTCTACTCTAATGCACCGAACTTACATACCTGCTTGCAGATACCGCATCCGTTACACTGAGCAAGGTCAATCTTAATCTTGCCATCTTTGCCAAGTGCTACTGCAGGGCATCCGATCTTAAGGCAAGCCTTACATGACTTACACTTGTCAGGGTTAGCTGTTACATGCTTACCTGCATTAGCCTTCTGAACTTCCTTAATAAGTGCGCAAGGGCTCTTTGTCATTATTACGAATACACCTGTTGACTCATAAGCATCCTTGATTGCTGCACGTGTCTCTTCGAGGTTAAGAGGATCAACCACACGGATATGATCTTCCGGAATACCAAGAGAACGAACGATTGCAAGTGGATCGATTGCTTCTGTAATCTCACCTGTGATTGTCTTACCTGTACCAGGGTTATCCTGATGACCTGTCATGGCTGTAATGGAGTTATTTAAGATACAATAAACTGCATCAGCCTTGTTATATACAGCGTCTACCAAAGAAGTAATTCCGGAATGGAAGAATGTAGAATCACCTACACATCCAAATACCTTAGTCTTACGACCTGCTTCCTTGTTAGCCTGATCAAATCCTGTAGCACCTGAGAATCCGCCACCCATACAGATTACGGAATCTACTGCTGATAAAGGAGCTGCCATACCAAGTGTATAGCATCCGATATCGCCTGCTACCATAACGTCTTTCATCTTACCCAATTCATAGAAGAATCCTCTGTGAGGGCAACCTGCGCAAAGTACAGGAGGACGTGCAGGAGCTTTGATCTCCGGCTGATAGAGATCCTCTTCAACATACTTCTTAACACCAAATGCCTTACCGATTCTTCTTGTATTTAACTCATCGCATCTTGGAACAAGGTCCTTACCCTTGCAGGAAATACCCATTGCACGAACCTGCATCTCGATAAATGGCTCGCTCTCTTCTACGATGTATAATTCTTCTACCTGATCTGCAAATTCCTTAATCTGCTTCTTTGAAAGCGGGTTAAGTAAACCAAGATGTAAGTATGATGCATCCTCACCGAATACATCCTTACAATGCTGGTAAGAAATACCGGAACAGATGATACCGATCTTCTTAGAATTCCACTCGATCTTATTTAATGGAGTTGTATAAGCATACTCCTCTTCAACCTTCTTGAAGATATCCTCAAGAACGAAGTGACGAGGTCTTGAGTGTGCCGGAACCATGATGTTCTTCTTAACATCCTTAACGTATTCCTTAACGCCAACTTCCTTTCTGTCATTAAGCTCAACGATACTCTTGGAATGGCATACACGAGTTGACATACGGAACAATACAACGAGATCATAACGCTCGGAAATCTCGTATGCAATCTTGATGAAGTCCTTACATTCCTGAGAATCTGAAGGCTCGATACAAAGTAACTTACCAAAAATAGAGAAGTTACGGTTATCCTGCTCATTCTGTGAAGAATGCATACCCGGATCATCGGCTGTTAAGATAACAAGACCGCCATTAACTCCTTCATATGCCAATGTCATCATTGGGTCTGCTGCTACGTTAAGTCCAACGTGCTTCATTGCTGCAAAAGCTCTTGCACCTGCCATTGCTGCAGAACCTGCAACTTCAACGGCTACCTTCTCGTTAGGTGACCAACGGCTTCTGATTTCTTTGTAGTTAGCTACATTTTCCATTATCTCTGTACTTGGTGTACCAGGATAAGCAGCTGCTACGGTAACGCCAGCTTCGTATAAGCCTCTGGCAATTGCTTCATTACCGGTTAATAACTGTTTCAATTTAGTTCCTCCATTCATATAATATGCTATATTCCCCAACAGGCATAATCTACCCGTTTTCGTTCACTATATATTCTATCATCCTTTTTTACTAATTGAAATAAGTTTTTTTATAATGGATTACATAAGTAAGAGCCTATTGAAATTGTATATTCAATAGGCTCAATTTAAGTTTCTCTTATTGCCCGCTCTCGGCTCTTAAGAACTCTCTCATCTTAATCTGCGGACCGCCGGTATGAGTTAAGTATTCCTTGGTAATTACCACTTCACCTATATTATCATCCTTAGGAGTCTCATACATTATATCAAGCATGAATTCTTCGATAACCGCACGAAGCGCACGCGCTCCCACTTCTTTCTCCATTGCCTTCTTTGCAATCTCATGTAAAGCTTCATCCGTAAAGGTAAGCTTAACGCCATCAAGTGCCAATAGTTCCTCATACTGCTTAACGATTGCGTTCTTAGGTTCTTTCAGTATTCGTACAAGCATATCTTCCGTAAGCGATTCTAAAGCAAAGAGAATCGGGAGACGACCTATGAATTCCGGAATCATACCGAAAGATCTTACATCCTCAACCGTAACCTTCTGCAAGATATTCTTGTCATTATCGTATTTGTCCTTAAGATCTGCCATAAAGCCCATAGACGAAGACTTATTAAGACGCTCCTTAATTACATTCTCCATCTCCGGGAAAGCACCGCCGCAGATAAATAAGATATTAGTCGTATCAATAGTTACCATCGGAACCATAGCATTCTTTGAAGATGCACCTACAGGCACTTCAACCTCAGCACCTTCAAGAAGCTTAAGCATACCCTGCTGAACGGATTCACCGCTTACATCACGCTGATTCGTATTCTTCTTCTTGGCGATTTTATCAATCTCATCTACAAAGATTATGCCGTGCTCGGCTTTCTCTATATCATTATCTGCTGCCGCAAGTAACTTCGATACAACAGATTCGATATCATCACCGATATATCCTGCTTCCGTAAGGGACGTTGCATCTGTTACCGCAAGCGGCACATCAAGAAGCTTGGCAAGGGTGCGTACAAGATACGTCTTACCGCAACCGGTCGGACCAATCATAAGCATGTTGGACTTTTCAATCTCTACGCCATCCTTATTCGGGTTGGCAATTCTCTTATAGTGGTTATATACAGCAACAGACATAACCTTCTTTGCCTGTTCCTGCCCTACGACATACTTGTCAAGTTCCTCTTTAATCTTATGCGGTGCAGGAATATCGGTTATATCAAATACCGGTTTAACCTTATCCTTCTGCTTTGCCTTCTTTACTCGTTGCGACTGCGGAATACCGGATAATCCGCCCATATCCGCAAGATTAAGAAAACGGATGCTCGGTCCATTCTTCTTTGAGCTTTTACCATCATCGTCCTTATCACTGTCACTGTCGTTATCTCCTGCCTGCGGAATCTCCGCAAAAGCAGGACCGAAATCGAAGTTTGGCGGCATCATGGACATATTATCCATCTGGTCAAAAGTTCTCTGCATACAATCGACGCATATCGAGATATTCTGCGGAATATGAAGCATCTTACCGGTCTTTGACTCCGGGCGTCTGCATATATAGCACACATCTTCGTATTCTGTTTCTTCTCTGTTGTCTTTGTTATCACTCATTAATTCTAACTCCTAAATCTATCGGGCCTTAACCTCTCCCTCAGGTATAATACCCTTCTTATACGCCTCCATCAAGGCTTCAAGATCCTTAATATCCTCGGCAATCTTCACACCCGTATCGGTATCCCGCACGAGTTTTCTCTTAACAACTCTTTCTTCAAGAATCTTATTGCTATGTACGTCTGTCTCTTCCTTAACCGCATCCATCATTGATTTAAACGGCTCATGCGCAACAAGCACCATTCCATACGAGTTATATGTAAGAGTATATCCCGCAATACCCGTTGTTTTCTGGTATGGCTTTGAGAATCCTCCGTCTATGGATAAAAGCTTACCTCCGCAACGTACCGGCGATTCACCCTTTATCTGCTTAACCGGAACGTGTCCGTTAATAATATGGCTGTCAGGACCCGTAAGCCCGAATTCCGCC
>JAILJL010000035.1 GCA_024694785.1 Lachnospiraceae bacterium | reverse complement strand
AATGCGTCAAAACATTTTTCAAAAGTGTTTCATAATTAAATAATGAGGAGGACTTTTTTATGCGTCATTTAATGAGCCCACTTGACTTCTCGGTAGAAGAACTCGACAAGCTTCTTGCGCTGGCCGATGACATCGAGAAGCATCCTGCCAAATATGCACACGCATGTGACGGCAAAATCCTGGCGACATGTTTCTATGAGCCAAGTACCAGAACACGTTTAAGTTTTGAATCCGCTATGCTTCGTCTCGGCGGACAGGTATTAGGTTTCTCCGAAGCCGGAAGTTCATCGGCAGCCAAAGGTGAAAGTGTTTCTGATACTATTCGTGTTATTTCCTGTTACGCAGATATCTGTGCTATCAGACATCCAAAGGAGGGCGCTCCTCTTGTTGGTTCTACCAAATCTCTTATTCCCGTAATCAATGCCGGTGACGGTGGTCATCAGCATCCAACACAAACTCTTACAGATTTACTCACCATTAAACAGAAAAAAGGTCGTCTTGATAATCTTACTGTCGGACTTTGCGGAGATCTTAAGTTCGGTCGTACCGTTCATTCACTTATCTCGGCTCTTGTTCGCTATAAGAATGTTAAGTTTGTCTTAATCTCTCCTGAAGAGTTAAAGGTTCCAAGCTACATCAAAGAAGAAGTTCTTGATGCTAACGGTATTGAATACAAGGAAGTTGAGAAATTGGAAGATGCCATGGCAGATCTTGACATCCTCTATATGACAAGAATCCAGAAAGAAAGATTCTTCAACGAGGAAGAATACTTAAGAATGAAAGGTTTCTACATCTTAGATCCTAAGAAGATGGCTCTTGCAAAGGATGACATGATTGTTATGCATCCCCTTCCTCGTGTTAACGAGATTTCGGTTGCAGTAGATGACGATCCTCGTGCCAACTATTTCGAGCAGGCTCAATACGGCGTATACGTTCGTATGGCTCTTATCTTAACATTATTGGAGGTGCAGGTATGATTAACGTAGGTGCTATTAAAGAAGGATATGTATTGGATCATATTAAAGCAGGTAAAGCTTTAAGCCTCTATCACGATATGAAGCTCGACGAGCTTAAGGATTCGACAGTTGCAATCATTACCAATGCTCAGAGTAAAGCAATGGGAAGAAAAGACATCTTAAAGGTTGAATGCCCTGTCGGAACAATCAATTTAGACGTATTAGGATTCCTCGATCACAATATAACCGTTAATGTAATTAAGGATGAGCAGATAGTTGAGAAAAAGAAGCTCTCTCTTCCAAAAGAGATTCATAACGTAATCACCTGTAAGAACCCGAGATGTATCACATCAATCGAACAGGAGCTTGAACAGGTCTTCATCCTTACCGATGAAGAAAATGCTGTCTACAGATGTAAATATTGCGAAGAGAAGTACAGAAAGAACTAATTATACATTAGAGTGGCTGTTTTTTTACAAAACGGCCACTTTTTTATTAAGTCAACCCCATTTTCGTCCGATAATATAATTAACCATGGTTATACAATTAAATATAAAAGGGCTTTCAAGGATGACATATGTGTAGTGATAAGGATATCGCCAGACATATGTTATTTTTTTCCCCCTAACAAGGATGCGATCGGGAAAGTCTGCCCCTTTTAAAGAAGGGAGACTTACACATGATTATCAATTCATCTAGAATAAGCATGCGTTCAACCAATAAGTGTGCCTATTTATCTTCTACTACTCAGAAAATCGCTTTCAAACCGGCTACAGGTCAAAAAAGCACAAATCTATCAGTAGATGTCGGAATTGCCAAGAAGTCGGCAAAAACCGGCTCTGTCGGCATGTCAACGTCGCCATCTTACATTAAAGAGAAGGATCCGTATGACGAATTACGCAGAAGACTTACTCAGATTCTTTTTGAGACTCTTTTCAAGAAGAAATCTCCGACTGCCGACGACAGCATAACCAATAACACAGGAAACAATACCGGACAGTATTATCTTAATACCACGACAACGTATTATGAGTCCGAATCAACTACTTTAGAAGCCTCTGCCTGTGTTACAACTGCTGATGGGCGCGAGATTAATATCAACCTTAATATCAGTATGTCCAGGACCTTCTATCAGGAAGTCTCGACGTATACCAACATCCCTACAGCTTTTACAGATCCTCTGATTGTTAATCTTGACGGAGATCTACCTGATATAGACAGCATGGACTTCTTCTTCGACCTCGACTGCGATGGTACTGCAGAAGAAATATCTTCTTTAGGCGAAGGCTCGGGATTCCTTGCCCTTGATAAAAACGAAGACGGAACCATCAATGACGGAAGCGAATTATTCGGTGCATTATCAGGTAACGGATTCGCGGAATTATCACTTTACGATATCGACCAAAACGGATTTATCGATGAAGCGGACGAAATCTTCGAAAAGCTCAAGGTCTGGGTAAGATGCGGCGGTGGTGAGGAAAAGCTTCTGTCACTTAAAGATGTCGGAATAGGCGCTATCGGACTTACGCATTCAGATACGAATTTCGCCTTAAAAGATCATCACGGTCATACCGATGCCTACATCCGTAAGACCGGGTTCTTCCTATACGAGCAAGGCACTGTCGGCACCATCCAACACGTTGATTTTGCCGCTAAGGCATAGTGATTAGCCAAGCGAAAAGGGCGCCATATATTGATGCAAGGAGGTACTTGGGCACGGTCGTTACTTAAGTGGTGCGAACGAAGTGCAGCAGCACTTTATGTAACGTGACCAGGGACCATGTAGCGCAAGCGTGCCGACTGCACAATATATGGTCGCCCGTTCGCATGTATAACAAAAACCACCATGCAAAACATGGTGGTTTTAAAAATCAAAATGAATTAAAGTCCAAGGATTTCCTTCTCACGGCGAATTGCATTCTGCTCGATTTCAACGATTTCCTTAGTCTTCTCTGCAACGAAAGCTTCGTCCTTAATTCCTTCAAGGTTAATTTTAACATTGTAACCTGCAGCAAGAACTGCCGTACGGGCAAGCATAAGACCTGTCTTACCATCTGTTACGGAATTAGGATTACCACGCTTAATTGCTGCTTCTGCATAATCCATAATCTCATATGCCATCTTAGCAGTCTCAAGCGGAACAAGAGCTGCTTCCTTAAGACCCTTCTGCATAGCTTCGCGACGAACTGCTTTCTCCTCATCAGTTTCCTTCGGAAGCTTGGTTGCTGCCATATAAGCATCGAAAGAATCGGAATCAATCTTAATCTGATCAAGTAACTTCTCAGAAAGAGCTTTTGCCTTAGGCTCCATATCTTCCATTTCCTTCCAGGAATCCTGATACTTCTCACGACCGATTGTAAGATTAGCTACCATTCCGGAAAGTGCTGCACCAAGTGCACCACAAAGTGCTGCAACGGATCCGCCGCCCGGTGCCGGTGCATTTGATTCTGTTAATGCAGTAAAATCTGCAACTGTCATATTCTTCATGTATGTTTCCTCCTAATTTCAAAATCGGAATTAGATTAATCTTGTCTCAAGAACCTGATTGATATCGAAGTTCTCAATCTGCAAATAATACTCAGCCGCATCTACGAGTGCTGCCATAGGTACAAGACCGATTACTTCGGAACCTACAACGTTAACACCGTATCTTCTTGCTTCCATCTTAACTGTCTCAAATACACGATAGATAGCAGACTTCTCATAGTTTACAAGGTTCATTGATACCTGAGCGATATTTCTCTCCTCAAGCATAACTCCCATAGCCTTAACATATCTGAAACCGCCGTTTATATAGCGAATCTTCTTAGCGATAGCAGTTGCGATCTCTACATTAGGTGTATCGAGGTTAATATTAAATGCTACGAGTGGCATTCTCGCTCCTATAGCTGTTACACCACCTGTCGGGTGGATTGTATCAGGACCAAAATCAGGCTTCCACATAGGATCCTTCATCTTCTCGGCCATTCCCTCGAACTGTCCCTTCCTTATATCTGCAAGGTTCTCTCTATGAGGAGCTGATGCAGACTTCTCATATAAGAAGAACGGCTGTCCGAACTTCTCGGATGCTTCCTTAGCCACTTCCTTTGCAACTGCATCAGCTTCATCTACTGTACAGTTCTTGATCGGAATAAAAGGAATAACGTCTACACAACCCATACGAGGATGCTGACCCTCATGCTTTGTCATATCTATTAACTCGATTGCCTTGCCGATTGATTCAACAACTGCAGCCTTTAAAGCCTCAGGCTCACCGATTATCGTTACAACGGAACGGTTATGATTCTCATCGTTACTGTAATCAAGTAACTTAACATTATCCTTACCACGGAAACAATCAACGATTGCTTCGATTTTCTTCTTGTCACGTCCCTCACTGTAATTAGGTACGCATTCCAAAATCTTATCCATTTTACGTCCTTTCCTGTATATGTCTTATTGCATATATGAAATATATTTATTCAAGGCAAAAGGGTTGCAATTTCATTGCAACCCCTTATATCTTGTATAAAAGTTCTGATTAGATAACCTGTGCTTTGAGTACACCTTCAACAGATACACACTTAGGGCAGATATCATCATCTGTATCAACGATAGCAACACCGTAACCGTTCTTGGTTGCTTCCTTGCTGTTCTTAACGTTGATATCAAGCTTATTTACAATAGAGTCACCCTTGAAAAGGATTGTTGCTCTCTTCTTGCCTGTTCTCTCTAACGAAACTGAAGGGAAGTTAACGGAGTTAACTACGTTACCATTCTCGATGAACTCAACGATTTCATCAACTGCCATAGCTGCGCAGTTCTCTTCTGCTTCATCTGTAGATGCTCCAAGGTGAGGTAAAATGATTGCACCTTCCATGTTGGCTGTCTCAACTTCAGGGAAGTCGCATACATAAGCCATAACCTTGCCGGACTTCATAGCTTCTGCTACGTCCTTATTATCAACGATTCCGTTACGAGCGAAGTTAAGGATAACAACGCCGTCCTTCATCATAGCCATGTTGTTCTTATTGATCATGCTTCTTGTAGCATCTGTAAGCGGTACATGAACTGTGATAAAATCGGAACCTGCAAATACATCTTCCATCTTATCAACGATCTTGGTTCCCTCAGGAAGCTGAGCACGTCTAAAGTCCGGAATACCGAAAGCATCGAATCCGATTACGCTCATTCCAAGTGCTGCTGCTGTATGAGCAACCTTAACACCGATAGCACCTACACCGATAATACCGATTGTCTTGCCAAGTAACTCATGACCAACGAAAGCCTTCTTAGCCTTCTCTGCATTCTTGGTAATATCCTGATCATCCTTATTAGCCTTGATCCATGCATTACCTTCAATACCATGACGATATGCAAGAAGCATGCCCATAAGTACAAGCTCGTTAACTGCGTTAGCGTTAGCACCAGGAGTATTGAATACTACGATACCCTTCTCAGCGCACTTATCAAGCGGAATATTGTTAACGCCGGCACCTGCTCTTGCGATAACCTTAAGTCCTTCAGGGAACTCTGTCTCATGTAAATCTGCAGAACGAACAAGCACTGCTTCTGCATCATTTAACTCTTCTGTCTTAACATAATCATTGCTAAATCTCTTAAGACCTACTTCAGAAATAGCATTAAAGCAATAATACTTAGCCATTATGCATTCTCCTTCTCAAATTTCTTAAGGAACTCAACTAAAGCCTCAACGCCGTCCTTTGGCATAGCGTTGTAGATAGATGCACGAAGACCACCTACGCTCTTGTGTCCCTTTAAGTTATCAAATCCTGCTT
>JAILJL010000011.1 GCA_024694785.1 Lachnospiraceae bacterium | reverse complement strand
GGAAATAGCAGGTATTGTCTATTCAAGTATATATAATATAAGGAGTATTAAGGGAAGCCAGAATTCGACCAGAAGCGATGTTGTTATCCCGATTTACGATGTATATTATGCGCTGATCGACAATAATATCATTGATATTGATAATTTTGCCGGTGAGGATGCGGAAGACGTCGAGAAGCAGGTGTACAATTCCTTTAAGAACAGATATGATTATACTCTTGAGATAATAAGGGATGTTCTTACTGATAACCCGGTTGCATTTAAGAATATGTCTTTGAGAATGAGAGAATATATCAATTATATTGTTTCGATGCTTAAAGATAATGATATTCTTGTAGCTTCGGCTATCGACAAAAAGGATGAAGTATATAAAAATTGGTATGACGGAACAATCTCAGCCAAAGAGTACATTCAATATTGTATATTTGCAAATTGGATCGATGTAAGTAAGCTTACGGATGTAAGCGATGAAGCTTATTCGGATTCCGAAGAAATATATGATGCTCTTCTTAAGAAAATCGAAGGTATGCTTGTAGGAGAGCGTGATTTCCATAAGCTTATCTATAAATATATGATCGATGACGATGCATTGACAGGTACAGACATATGTCTTTTGTTGTTTGAGCAGGATGTTCTTGCAGAGAACGAAGCGGATGTACAAAGGCTGCAAAGTCACGCTATAACTCCTTTTGCTTTTCTTAAGGAGAAAATTAAGAATCTTGAGATAACTCCCGCGCAGCTTGCATTGGATCCATGTGCCGGTTCTTGCGTAATAACGGATCCGCAGACAGGCGAACTTAAGGCATGCGTTACATATCCGGGATATGATAATAACAGGCTTGCCAACTTCGTAGATTCGGATTATTACAATAGTTTGTTGAATGATAAGGCTACGCCGCTTTATGACTTTGCGACGCAGCAGGAGACTGCTCCGGGATCTACATTTAAGCCTTTTATTGCAACCATTGCTTTGACGGAAGGTATTATATCTCCATACGACCAGATATTGGATGAGGGAGTTTTCAAGAAGGTCGACAATGAACCGAAATGCTGGTTATACAGATCCAGCCACGGTAGTCACGGTAATATTAATGTCTCGGAGGCATTAAGAGATTCCTGTAACTACTTCTTCTATGAATTGGGTTATGACTTAAGTCTTATAAACGGAGTATACAGTGACAAACGCGGTATTAATATAATCAATAATTATGCGGACCTTTTCGGTATATCCGAGAAGACCGGCGTAGAGATTTCGGAAAGTGAACCGCTTGTTGCCACGGAATACCCTGTAATGGCTTCCATCGGTCAGAGTAATAACTCTTATACGACAATCGGTCTTGCACGTTATGTAACGGCCGTTGCCAATAAAGGAACCGTATACAAATTTACACTATTAAAGAAAGTTACCAAATCGGATGGTACGGTTGTTAAAGAATTTGCGCCGTCCGTAAGGAATACACTTGATATCGTGTCCCCTGAGACATGGACAGCTGTACATTTAGGTATGAAGATGGTAGCGGAGAACACTTCGGTATTAAAGAATTTACCTCTTGAGATGGCGGGTAAGACAGGTACAGCGCAGCAGATTACGACAAGACCTGCGCATGCTTTATTCATCGGATTTGCGCCGTTTGACAGGCCTACATTTGCGATTGCAACAAGAATTCCGTTTGGTTATTCGTCATCAAATGCTGCCGAGGTATCATCAAATATTATCAAGTACTTCTTCGGTATTGAAGATGTGGACAGCGGACAAGCTACTGATATTAATGGTGAAAGAACACTTGACTAAGGATGTATTATGAACAATTATAAGCTTAAAAACTACAATTTCAGATTGATAGTCGAGGTTGTTGTACTTACGATATTCGGTATTGTCGTGATTGCATCACAAAGCTCTTATTATGCCAAAAGACAGATTATAGGTCTGATCCTTGGTTTTGTCGTTATGGCCGCGGTTTCGCTTTTTGACTATGATATACTTATGAAGATAGCGATACCTATCTATCTTGGAACGCTGGGACTTCTCGGAATAATACTGTTACCGGCGTTCGGACATTCTTCTCATGGTGCGCAAAGATGGATTCAAATCGGCGGATTCACTTTCCAGCCTTCGGAAATCGCCAAAATACTGCTTATTATTTGCTTTGCATATTATTTCGGAAAGATGGAAGAGAAGATTAATGACTTGAAAACCATAATAAAAGCGCTTTTAATTGCGGTTGTTCCTTTGGGACTCATATTTAAACAGCCGGACTTATCTACAACCATAGTTATTTTTCTGGTTTTCGCTTTTATGTATATGATAGCAGGCTTAAGCTACAGACTTATAGGTATTGTGCTCGCCATAGTGGTGCCTTCAACGGTTGCGGGTCTTGCTTTTATTGTATCAAAGGGTGATAAGCTTAAGATTTTTCAGGGTTCGCACCGCTATCAATATATTCGTATCATGGCATGGCTTAGACCGAGTGAGTTCGGAGATAAGGCGATTCAGCAGAGAAATTCAAAGATGGCAATTGGTTCCGGTCAGCTTTTCGGAAAAGGGCTTTATAATTCGGATGTGAGTTCATTAAAGAACGGTAATTTCATATCCGAATCCCACACCGATTTCATTAATGCAATTGTGGGTGAAAGCCTGGGATTTGTAGGCTGTATGTTTATCATAATAATGGTTCTTATAATATGTTTTGAATGCATTGGTATTGCCAAGCGTTGTAAGGATCTGCAGGGTACACTTATAGCTACCGGAGTTGCAGCTCTTATCATGACGCAGACCTTTGTTAATGTCGGTGTTACGACAGGTCTTTTGCCTAATACGGGACTTTCTTTACCGTTTATAAGTTATGGTCTTACATCGCTTGTTTCTATGTATATAGGTATTGGGTTAGTACTTAATGTGGGACTTCATCCTGCAAAGCGAAGAACGGGGGGTATTCGATGAATATTGGTTTGATTGCACATGATTCCAAGAAAAAGTTGATGCAGAATTTCTGTATAGCATATAAGGGAATTCTTGCAAAGCATACTATATATGCGACCGGAACGACGGGAAGACTTATTGAAGAGGTTACCAATCTTAATATCAATAAGTTTCTTGCAGGTCATCTTGGCGGCGATCAGCAATTGGGAGCTCAGATTGAGCATAACCAGATGGATCTTGTGATTTTCTTAAGAGAACCTTTGTCTCCTAAGACACATGAGCCTGATGTCGACAGTATTGTTAGACTTTGCGATATGCATAACATTCCGCTTGCAACCAATCTTGCGACGGCTGAGCTTTTGATTAAATCTTTGGACAGAGGAGATATGGAGTGGCGTGAAGTATATAAATAAAATCGGTGCGTTGATTCTTATAATCGGCTGTCTGTTTCTTAGTGCATGCGGAGTGGTTGAGGTTACGGATAAATTTGATTATTCGAGAATATCTGCGTCAGGCAACCCTTCTAATGATTATATTGATACGAAGATTTCTTTCCTGTCTGACGGACTTTGCGTAACGGATTCAAATGACATAGATAATCCTGACATTAATCCGGTATACATTGAGGCTGCAGGGGTTTTTAACTTATCGACCAAAGAGGTTGTATACGCGCATCATTTATTTGATAAGAATTATCCCGCAAGCACTACAAAGATAATGACAGCTTATCTTGCATTAAAATATGGTAATCTTGATGATTATGTGACTGTCAGTAAAGAAGCATGTGATCTGCCTTCGGGTGCTTCTACGGCAGGACTTACACCGGGAGATGTAATTAGCGTAAGAGATCTTCTTTACGGTCTGATTCTTGTAAGCGGCAACGACTCTGCAATTTGTCTTGCGGAATACATTTCGGGTTCGGTTGAAGCTTTTTCGGATCTTACAAATGAAGAGCTTAATAATATATATGCAACATCAACGCATTTTGTTAATCCTAATGGTATTCATGCGGATAATCATTATACAAGTTGCTACGATCTTTATCTTATATTTAATGAAGCTCTTAAGAATCCTGTTTTTCTGGATCTTATCAATTCGGTTAAATATGAGGCAACAGTTACGCATAAAAACGGAGAAGAAGGAGTATTAAAATACAAGACCACCAATAAGTTCTTGTCTAATGAGGCTTCTTATCCTGCATCCTATTCAATCGTAGGCGGAAAAACGGGAACAACTTTTGATGCCGGTAAATGCCTTGTACTCCTTACAATTAACGGAAAAGGAGAACAGGTTATATTCATTACTCTCGGAGCTGATTCGAAAGAAAGACTTTACGATTTTATGGAAGAAATGATGCGTGGAGTTGAAGCTAAATAAACAATTATATACACGTTTTTGTATTGTAATATTTCTGAAAATGCACTATAATATAAACATAAAATAAAAGTAGTCACAAGACATTGGATTAATTGTATATATATTCTGATAATTTGCGACACTTTTAATTAGAGGAGGAAGATGCTATGATTCAGATTATTGCCGGAGACAAGGGTAAGGGTAAAACAAAATATCTTTTAGACAAGGTTAACACTGCAGTTAAGTCTGCCAATGGTAACCTTGTATTTTTAGACAAAAATACCAAGCATATGTTTGAATTGAGCAACAAAGTTCGTCTTATTGATGTACCGGAGATGCCGGTAGACAATACTGACGAATTTCTTGGTTTTTTATGCGGTATCGTTCAAATCGGATGCCACACGCTTTTCAACCTTTGCCGGCACATCCTCATACTTTGG
>JAILJL010000206.1 GCA_024694785.1 Lachnospiraceae bacterium | reverse complement strand
AGAATCAATACATATGAGAATGATAAGGAAGATTACTATGAGGTGCGTGAATTCCTCATTAAGAATGAAGAGACGTTCCTTACAAGGTATATAGATCCTTCACCGTTTGTGCCTTCGGGCGACAAGGAACGTACAAAGCGCTGTGAAGAGATCTTTGATATCCAGGCTTACGGCCTTAAGAAGAGACTTGAGCATACCAATGCCAAAACCGCAGTTATAGGTATATCGGGCGGCCTGGATTCCACATTGGCATTGCTTGTAACGGTCAGAGCTTTTGACCTTATAGGTAAGCCGCACAAAGATATAATTGCGGTAACCATGCCGGGATTCGGTACAACGGACAGAACGTATGAGAATGCGCTTATGCTCGTAAAGGGATTAAAAACGACTTTACTTGAGATTTCCATTAAAGATTCGGTTAATCAGCATTTTAAGGATATAGGACATGATCCTTCCGTTCACGACGTGACATACGAGAACTGTCAGGCGCGTGAAAGAACGCAGATTCTTATGGATCTTTCAAACAAGTATTTCGGAATGGTTATCGGAACCGGTGATATGTCGGAGCTCGCATTGGGATGGGCAACTTATAACGGAGATCATATGTCCATGTATGCTGTCAATACTTCGATTCCAAAGACATTGGTAAGGCATCTTGTCAGATATTATGCAGAGGTTATTGCTGATAAGAAGCTTGCTAGGGTACTTGAAGATGTTCTTGATACACCTGTAAGTCCGGAGCTTTTACCGCCTGAAGATGGTAAGATAGCACAGAAGACGGAGGAACTTGTAGGACCGTATGAATTGCACGATTTCTTCATGTACTACGTCTTAAGATATGGTTTCGGACCGAAGAAAATATATAGACTCGCCCTGCTGGCTTTTGAGAACAGGTATGATGAGAAGGTTATCATTAAGTGGATGAATGTCTTCTACAGAAGATTTTTCGCTCAGCAGTTCAAGCGCTCATGTCTGCCGGATGGTCCGAAGGTGGGTTCTGTTGCGGTTTCGCCACGCGGGGATTTAAGAATGCCGTCGGATGCTTCAGCGGAATTATGGTTGAAAGAGTTGGAGGATATATAAGTGAAGCTTAATCTTAATAAAGACAAAGCCTGGATATTGTCGGTAACGATAGTATGTATAGCTTTGCTCATAGGCTTTGCAATGTGGCTTAATAAGCCGGAAGTAAAGAGTAATATTAGTAAGGACGCGCCACAAAAGAGCGAAGAGTCGACTGAGGATGAAGAGGAACCGCCTTCCGATTTTTACGAGGAGGAAGATTTCGGCGAATCCTCGTATGCCTATGAAGTGTCGGAAGTGCGTAATTTTGACATAGAAGTGGATTATGCAACCGTTAACATCAAGCTTGATGAGATGGCAACATCCGTTCAGGTATTTACGCATATAGCCTCAAGTGATGAGGAGATTACGGTTAATAATGTGGGCTCCCTTATAGTAATAAGGCAAAAAAGCCCGGCGGAAGCAACAAGTTCGAGTGGATCTTATGTGGAGATTGTCGTACCGCCTGCAGTGGTGATCAGTGAATTATCGCTAAAAGCGCAAGGGGGAATAACTTCGATAGCGGTTGGTGATACGCGTCTGGGATATGTATCATTGGTGATGGGGTCCGGAACGCTGTACGTGGATATACTTAATTCCGACGAAGCGGTATTTGCCTGCAAGGGCGGATATATATCAATCAAGAATCTTATGACTGACAATTACAGAATTAAGACGTCTGACGGAGGAACGGTCGAGATATCGGCGAATTCCGACGAAGCGGAATAATAAAAGCGGGATGTTATATCCCGCTTAATTTATCATATAACCATATGGTCTTAAGGTGCGAAGAAACAGAGAATAAAGTGTGTAGTTAATGTGGAGAGTATTCTATTGAAAAAATGCATATGATAAAATTATGATGATTACCTAAAATAGGACGTTAGTATGCATTATGGGGTGAACTTATGGTTGTGTACTCGATTATCGAAGTTATAGGACTTCTTATTGCAGCGAGAGCTATTTACTATCTGCTTACAATTGAGGCGTCAAAAGAGCATAAGCTTATGTTGATGACATTGCTTTTAAGTACTGCGCATAATATAGGTGTGCTTATGGAGCTTGGATCAACTACAATGGAGGGCGCGATGAATGCTGTACTCTTAGAGTATGTAGCGGCATCGTTTTTTTCATTGTCATTTTGTTATTTTGTTCTTGTTCACTGTAATCGGCAGATTAACAGAGTCTTTATATGGGTATGTGTTTTTCTTGGTTTTGTTTCGAGCGTATTGGTTTGGACCGACAGATATACGCATTTTTTCTATAAAAGCGTAGATTTTACAACCGACGTAAGACCTCATCTTGTACTCGAATATAATTGGGGATTCTTCTCATACATATTAAGCGTTCTGGTTCCGTTAAGTTGCTGCGTAGCCGTACTTATGAAACAGATAGTTATAGAGAAAGAAATCCATCAGAGAAAGACTATGCTTTATACTCTCGGGTTATCTTTCCTTCCTTTGCTTGCAATGGTACTGCATGTAACCAATCCGAATAGTGGGTTTGATTTCGCGCCGCTTACGGCACTTATAGTGGTATGTATCGCAATTTATATGTTTGTAAGACTTAAGTTCTTTGACGTGGTAAGAACCGGACAGTTAAAGACACTTGAATCGATTAAGGACGCCATTATTACGATAGATGTGGGGCTCCATGTTCTTTATTACAATGACTCTGCAGGAGAGCTTTTCCCGCAGCTTGTGACAATTAAAGAGGACGATACCATCACTCTTGCAACCGGACTTGCCTTTGAGTGCTTTACGCATGTGGGCAATAACAGCTTTATCTATAACGACAGACATTACGAATCACATGTCGGCGAAATCAGAGATTATTTTAATGAGCTTAGAGGTTATTCGATTGTAATTATTGATGTTACGGGAATAAGAGCATATGCAGAAAAGCTCGCCAAGAAAGAGAGCCCTAAGGATGCGGAGTTTATTATAGAGGAGAGCCAGGGCAGGAAGGTATATGATTTTGTGAAAGATATTAAGAATGCATCCAATTCATTAATGGAGATAATCAATGGTATTCTGGATAGTTCAAAGTCTGAGGCCGGTAGAACGGATATATATGAATTACCGTATGAGATTAATAAGCTTACGGATGAGCTGTGCACAATCGTCGAGTATATGGTTGAAGAGCATAATCTCGAATTCAAGTATGGAATTAATGAATCGATGCCTGCTAAGCTTCTTGGTGATTATGAAAAGATCAAGCAGATTGCGGTCAAAATATTGAGCAATGCGGTTAAATTCACCAAGGAAGGTTATGTGAAGCTTGAAGTTGACTATGAGATAATAGGCGAAAAGGATATTGATCTTATTATAAGAATCAGTGATACCGGAATAGGTATAAGTGAAGAGAAGCAGCGTATGCTTCTTGAAAGCATCGGAAATATTGACATAAGTAAAGGCGAGACGGAGAAAGGAAAAGGTTATGGACTTGCAATATGTAAGGATCTTGCGGAACTTATGGACGGTTTTATAGATATGGAATCAAAATCCGGAGAGGGAAGCACTTTTACCATAATAATTCCGCAGAAAATAGTAGATAAAACGCCGGCAGGCGCATTGATCAGAGAAAAAGAAAGCAAGATGGCCGGAAAGACTGAAATAATTCATGAAGAAAGAGTTATGTTCCCGAATACAGAGATACTTGTGGTTGATGACAATAAGATTAACCTGAAGGTTGCGGTAGGACTGCTTCAGACATATAAGGCAAATGTGGACGAAGCTTCAAGCGGCATGGAGGCAATTGCCAAAGTCAAGAATAAGCGGTATGACATGATTTTCATGGATCATATGATGCCTGAGATGGACGGCATAGAAGCTACCGCGCTTATAAGAACGGAATGCGGAGATAACGGAAAGAAGCCGATTATAATAGCGCTGACCGCGAATGCTTTGGACGGAACGGACAAAATGTTTCTCGGTAACGGATTCGATGACTTTATTGCAAAACCGATTAATACGGATGAGCTGTATGATCTTATGAAAAAGTATGCCAAGCCGGGAGAAATCTCCGGGGAATCCGAAGGCGAGGATGCAATAAATGATGATGAGAATATCGACTCATACAGAATGAATAATGTCGATATAGAGGAAGCACTTAAGGTACATAAGACAGGAATCAAAAACGTTCTTGATCTTATGGTGTTATTCCATGAGGACGGACTTAATAAACTTGATCTGATAAGAAAGTATGCGGATGAGGGAGAACTTAGAGGATATGAGATCGAGGTGCATGGTCTTAAGTCCGCGGCTGCAAATATCGGAGCCGTGGCGCTTTCAAATGAGGCGAAGGAGCATGAATATGCGGCTAAGGATGGCAATGAAGAATTTGTAATGGATAATTACGAGAAATTGGCAGCCGATTATAGGGAAGTGCTTGATGAACTTCAGAAGATGTTTGTGAGAAACGGGCTTATAGGCAATGTGGAGAAGGAGGAAGAGAACCTTCCGGAAATTGGTGATAAGCGTGTCCTCAAAGATAAGCTTGTAGATATACTTGAAGACCTTGAGGACTTTAAATCGAAAGAGGCGATGGTGGAGATTAACGATCTGCTTCAATACAGAATAGGCGGAGAAAGAAGGGCCGCAGTTAACAACATTAAAAGTAAACTTAAGCTGTACGATGATGATGCGGCTGAGGATCTTTTGAGAGATCTTATTAAGACATTATAGGGATAACCGGATTTGCCGAGGTGATGAATTATGTTTGAGAAAATGAGAGTAATGGTTGTGGATGACAATACTGTTAATCTTGCTACTGTTGAACAATCTTTGATGGAGAAGTATGAAGTCATTCCAATGATCTCCGGAAGAAGAGCAGTTAAATACTTATATAGAGACAGAGTCGATCTTATACTGCTCGATGTTCAGATGCCTATTATGGATGGAATAGATACATTGCGAGAGATAAGAACACAGCCCAACGGAACAACGGTTCCTGTTATATTTCTTACGTCAAGAACCGACAAAAACACGGTTCTCGAAGGAAGTAAGCTGGGAATAATGGACTATATTACCAAACCCTTTGAACCGGATGATTTGCAGAAGCGTATTGAGCGTGTATTCAAGCGTCTTGGAAAGCTTCCGATGGAAGAAGAGGAGCTTATCTACAGGCTTAAGGAGATACATGATGATATAGCCAACGACCGTGTAAAAGGAGCTATATACAAAATGGACGAAGTGCTTGGATATCAGATTGATATTGAAGTGTCCGGACGTATTAAGAATGCCAAGATGAAGCTTGAAAAAGGAATGGTAGAGCAGGCAGCCAATATGATGGACAGAGTTATCAGACTCCTTGAGAAGAACAATGCATCTTCGGGTGGCAGTATATCAGGCGCACCGATAAGTGTCGGTGAGATAAATGCGAGACTGCTTTACATACTCGATGACCTTGTTAATTTCAAGATTAAGGAAGCTGCAATCAAAGTATCGGATCTTCAGAAACATGACATACCGGAGCGTATCAGCCTGGAACTTGCGAAGATTAAGATGCATCTTGATGAATTCGATGATGAAGAGGCGGAGAATCTGGTCAGAGACCTTCTTGACACAATGAAGAAGCCTAACACCGGTGGAATCAAAGAGGTGGCTGCGCCTTCGAAAGAAGAAATTGATAACGGCCAGGGATACCATTTTAACAGATTATTCTAATAGATTTGTAAGGGAGAATAAGTGATGAGTAAAGAGATTTACGCCGGGTTATTTTTGACGCTGGCAACTGTGGTGGCGATGCTCTTTTTCAAAAGCTTGGGGCGTAATACAAAGCAGGGCAAAGCCGTATCGGGTATATTTGCTTTTGTATCGAGCGCAATGATTGGTTATGTTGTATATCTTGCGACCGATAATTTCTATCTTATGCGCCTGGGTTTGATATATACATATGTAAGCATTATATGGTTATTAAGCTTTCTTAATGTGTTCGTCCTTTTTTACACGGACAAAGAGGTTAAGAACAGAAGATTCGCATTTTTAATATCGATTGTACTCGTAATGGACACGATACTGTTCCCTGCGCATTATCTGGTTAATATCAGGGATGCGTTTATTGAGCACGAAGTTAACGGAGAGATATACCTTAAATGCGTTCAAAGTTATGCCCTTTATATACATTTTATAGCATGCGTCTTGTTGCTTACCGTGGCAACCGTCCATCTTTATTTCTATTCGTTTAAAGTCGCGAGGGTATACCGCGGGAAGTATTTGACTATAGCCGTATGGCTTACTTTATTCGTTGTATGTGATATCGTATCAAGAATATTGAATTCATCGGTGGATTATGCGATGTTTGCATATCCTGTATTGGCGTGTTTTATATATTTCTATTTGTATCGTTACAGAAGCGTGGGCGTACAAAGTGCTGCAAGATCCGTTTTTGTGGAGGAAATGAAGACACCGATGCTTCTTTTCAACCATTTGGGCGAATTGCTTTTGGTTAATAAAAGAGCAAGAGAATTGTTTCAAATAGAAAATGATACCTGCGAAGAAGAATTTTTACGGAAGAATCCTTATCTTGAGCTTAATCATGCGTTGAACCGCCAGGAGTTTGAGACAACTATTAATTCCGATAACCTGGTATACTATTTCAGAGTAACTTATAACTGTTTAAAGGACAAGAAGAATCGAAAGATAGGTTCGATGTATCTGTATGAAGATGTGACGGAAAGCAAGAAGGCTTTGCTTCTTGCGGAATTTAATGCAGACCATGATGCCCTGACAGGTACATATACAAGAAAGTATCTGTATAAGGTCAAGGAAGAATATAAAAAGGACGGGCATTATCCTTTGTATTGCGCCGTATATTCCGTCAACGATCTTTCGGGAATCAATGAAGTATATGGTATTGATGTAGGTGATAAGGCGCTGTCACGTCTTGCATGGCTTCTGCAACAGTATTCCGGCACGCCGGATCTTGTAATAAGAACCAGCGGTAATGAACTTTTGCTTATTATGACGAATGCAAGCGATAAAAAGGCGCAGGATGTATTTAAACGTATTGACAAAAGAATTGCGGGTTATGAGGTGGATGATGTGCAGGTATCCGCCAGAAGCTCGTCATTTATCGTTGATAATATTGATGATTTCGAGAAAGAGTACAGAGCAGCAAAGAAGCGACCGGAGAGATTGCGAGAAGGAAAAGGAAGAATGTTCAGGGTATTATAGGGAGAACTTGTAAACGAATTGTTAACGAAAAACGAAGAATAATTCAACAAAAAATAAATAAATTGAAAATTATTCAATTTAGCTTTTTTCACTTGACTGAAATTGGACTGTTGTTGTAAGCTTTAGTTAAGAAATAATTTGGTCAAGTGGAGAGGATTATGTCAAAATACGACATGTCCTGTCAGCGATATTTCTCTGTTATCCGTAGGGTGTGCAGACCACACGGATAGGTGAGAAATTCGGCTTACCGGGTTAGAAGGTTGGAGGTTTAGAAAAAGTATGTTGTGGTATATTCTCAAGCGTTTGCTTGCCTCTGTAGGCACGCTGCTTGTGGTACTCGCAATCACGTTCTTTCTTATGAACGCGGTACCCGGCAGTCCGTTTATTACAGAGAAGTCAACACCTGAACAGATAGCTGCGGCCAATGCCAAATATGGACTTGATAAGCCGCTTATCGTTCAATTCAAGAACTATCTGGTGTCATATTGTCACGGTGATTTTGGAGTATCGTTAAAGATGCAGGAAGGTACACCGGTAACCGACATTTTATTCCACCAGGGCAAATTCCAGTTATCAATCAAATTAGGTCTGATAGCGCTTCTTGTTGCGGTTATAATCGGAATACCGCTCGGCTGTATTGCAGCTTATAACAGAGGCACGTGGTTAGACGGATTCTTACGAGTCGTTACGACAATCGGAGTTGCTATTCCGGGATTCGTACTTGCAACATTGCTTCTCGTAACTTTTGCGGTTAAACTGCAGTGGTTACCGACAATAAGCGGTAGCCTCGACTCTTTCAATGTTTATGTAATGCCGATAGTCAGCTTGTCTTTCTATTATGTCTGCTATCTTTCAAAGCTTACAAGAACAAGTATGCTTGATGCAATTAATCAGGATTACATAAGAACCGCAAGAGCCAAGGGTGTTACAACCAAAAGCATCGTTATTAAGCATGCGTTAAGGAATTCGCTTATTCCGGTAATTACCTATATAGGACCGGTTATTGCAGGTATTATTACGGGAAGTTTTGTAGTCGAGTCCACATTCTCCGTACCGGGTCTTGGTAAGTATTTCGTACAGAGCGTACTCGCCCGTGACTATACGGTAATTATGGCAACCACGTTCGTTCTTTCTGCACTCGTAATATTCATGAATCTTGTTGTTGACATAGCATATAAGATTGTGGATCCGCGAATCACATTATCATCAAGGGAGGACTAGAAGATGAAGGAAACTTTTGCTAAGATAAGTCCTTTCCAGGTGGATCCGAAAGAGTTGGAAGAAGCTTTTGGTTTGGACGACAATTCATTCGACGCAGCCAACGATATAGAGAAAGAATCGATGGTTGAGATGCATAAGAGCGTATCGTATTGGGCTGATGCATGGAGAAGATTTAAGAGCAATCATGTATCCATGGTAGCGCTCGGCGTATTTATAATTTGTATGTTATTTGCTTTTGCAGGACCTAAGTTCGTTCCGTATAATTATGCGGATCAGCTTAGAAATGCACAGAAGCTTGGACCTATGGAGTATTCCAAGCAGGAACAGCAGGTTAAGCTTATAGAAGGTAAGTGTAAGGCATTCTATGCGACTGCACTTCGCCCGGGAAGTATTACCGCACTTGAAAAAGGTGATTACGTAATCAAAAAAGGCGGTAAGACTTATGCATTTACATTGGACAAAGTAGCGGAAAATGTAATTATAATGTATAAGCCTGTAGGTATCGAAGAAGAACTTGTAATAGTGCGCATGAAAGATATTGCGAAAGACGGTTCGTTCTCGGAGTATGAGACGATTCAGTATACAGATACCGCAGCTAAAGGAGCTGAGCAGCTTAAGCTTGTTAAAAACGTATTCCCGCATTTATTCGGTACTGACTCTCAGGGACGTGACAGCATGGTGCGTACAATGTTCGGTGCGCGAGTATCAATCATTATCGGTATAATCGCAGCCTTGATCGTACTTTTAATAGGATCTATATATGGTTCTATATCCGGTCTTGCCGGAGGACCTGTAGATTTTGTAATGATGAGAATAGTAGAACTTATCTATTCTATTCCTGAAGTATTGGTAGTATTACTTTTACAGGTTGTACTTAAAGATCCTCTGCAGGCTTGGTTTGATTCGAGTAAAAGCGCTTTTGTCAAGGGATTAAGTGACCTCGGAGCAGGTATAGTAAGTATTTTCATTACATTCGCACTTTTATACTGGGTAACAATGGCACGTATCGTTCGTGGTCAGGTTCTTCAGTTAAAGAAACAGGAATATGTAACGGCGGCAAATGCGCTTGGTGCTTCCAACGGAAGAATTATCAAGAGACATTTATTGCCAAACTGTGTAGGTCAGCTTGTTATTACAACCTGCCTCCAGATTCCGTCTGCTATATTCCTTGAGTCCTTCCTTTCATTCCTGGGAATGGGTGTATCCGCACCTATGGCGAGTTTAGGCTCACTTTGTTCGGATGCATTGCAGACGATAAGTTTATTCCCGTATAGACTTATCTTCCCGGCAATTATTCTTACGGTTATAGTATTATCACTTAACCTTGTCGGAGACGGATTAAGAGATTCACTTGATCCTAGACTTAAGAAGTAGGAGGGCGAATCGATGGAAGACAACAAAAAACTTATTGAGATTAAAGACCTGAAGGTTTCATTCTTCACTCCGGCCGGCGAAGTTAAAGCAGTAGACGGCATTTCATATGAGCTTGGTTATAATGAGGTTATGGGTGTCGTTGGAGAATCCGGTTCCGGAAAGAGTGTTGAGGCATATTCAATTATCGGTCTTTTACAGAATCCCGGTAAAGTAACCGGCGGTTCGATTACTTTTGAGGGAGAAGACTTATTGGCATATACACCGGAGCAGATGAGACAGTTCCGCGGTAACAAGGTAAGTATGATATTCCAGAATCCGATGACTTGTCTTAACCCGGTATATACAATCGGTAATCAGTTAATGGAGGCATTAACGGTTCATGATGACAAGATTACCAAGGAAGAAGCAAGAGCACGTGCTATTGAGATGCTTGAGAAGGTTGGTATTAATAATGCCGAGAAGCGTATTAATCAGTACCCGCATGAGTTTTCAGGCGGTATGAGACAAAGAGCAATGATAGCTATGGCACTTATCTGCAGACCTAAGCTCCTTATAGCGGATGAGCCTACAACAGCTCTTGATGTTAGTATTCAGGCACAGATTCTTGAGCTTATGAAAGAGCTCCAGAAGAAAGAGAATACATCAATTATCTTCATTACACATAACCTGGGTGTAGTTGCGGAGATTTGTGACAAAGTATCCGTTATGTATGCAGGAAGAATAGTTGAGCAGGCCGGCGTGGAAGAATTGTTCTATAATCCCCAGCATCCTTATACAAAGGGATTATTGGCATCACAGCCGAGGCTTGATGAAGAAGAGCCGGAGAGACTTATTCCTATCGAGGGAACTCCGATCGATCTTCTTAATCCTCCTACAGGATGTAATTTCGGTCCAAGATGTAAGAACTGTATGAAGATATGTCTTACCAAGAAGCCGCCTTATGCAGATCTTGGTGATGGTCATATATCGGCATGCTGGTTACACTTCAAAGATCTTAAGGGAAAGAAGGAGGAGTAGAAGATGGCAGAAGAGAGAAAGGTACTCCTCGAGGTAGAGAACCTTAAGAAGTATTTCGCCGTTAAGACCGGCGGATTTAAGAAGAATTATGTACAGGCGGTTGAAAGCGCTACTTTTAATATTTATAAGGGCGAGACATTAGGCCTTGTAGGCGAGAGTGGCTGCGGTAAGACAACGCTCGGCCGTACTATAATAAGACTCCATGAGCCGACATCGGGCAAGATCGTATATGATGGTAAGCCTATATACGATTCCGGGAAGCATATAGCTGAGAACATGCTTCCATATAGGAGAAAGATGCAGATTATTTTCCAGGATCCGTCGGCGTCACTCGATCCTCGTATGACGGTAGGTGAGATTATCGGAGAAGCGCTTGACATTCATAAGTTATGTCAAAGTAAGCAGGACAGAACGGATAGAATAAGAGAGCTTCTTTCGGAAGTAGGACTTAATACGGAGCATGCAAACAGATTCCCGCACGAGTTCTCCGGCGGACAACAGCAGAGAGTCGGAATCGCAAGAGCTTTGGCGGTTAATCCTGAGTTTATCGTATGTGATGAGCCTATTTCGGCGCTTGATGTATCTATTCAGTCTCAGGTAGTTAATATGCTTGAAGATCTGCAGTCTGATATGGGACTTACATATCTTTTCATTGCACATGATATTTCGGTTGTAAGACATATTTCCGACAGAATCGGTGTTATGTATCTTGGTTGTATGGTAGAACTTGCAGATAGTTTCGAACTTTGCTCCAATCCGATACATCCTTACACCAAGACGCTTTTATCGGCAGTTCCGTTACCGGATCCTGTTAAGAGCAGAGCAAGGGAGAGAATTATCCTTGAAGGAGATATCCCAAGCCCGATTAATCCGCCTTCGGGATGCAGATTCCATACAAGATGTCCTTATGCGACAGAGCGTTGTAAGCAGGATATGCCTGTACTTAAGGAGTATGCACCGAAGCATTATGCTGCATGTCATTTACTTGAGAAATAATTAAAGTACCATATGGGTTTAACCCTTTTAATATATGGAAAATAATAAGGAGGTTTCATCTAATGAAAAAGAAACTAGTTTCAATTTTACTTGTTGCAGCTATGGTATTAGCCCTTGTAGCATGCGGTGGAAATACCAATACAGGTAATAATGGCGGCAACAACGGCGGCGACACAGGTAAGGATAAAGGACCATTCATTCTTAATGCATGTATCGCATCTGAGCCTGAGACAATCGATCCGGGTCTCATTTCATCAGTTGATGGTTCTACTTACACACAGCATCAGTTTGAAGGCTTAATGAAGTACGTTCCTACATCCGAGTATTCTGATGAGTCAAAGCAGATGTACAACAGCGATATTGATTTTGGTCAGGCGAAAGAAGTTAAGATTTCTGATGACGAGATGGTATATACCTTCACACTTCGTGATGATATTTACTGGTCTGACGGTGTAGAAGTTACAGCTAATGATTTCGTATATGCCTGGAGAAGAATCGTTGATCCGGCAACAGCATCCGATTATGGTTACATCCTTGACAATATCGTTCTTAATGCAGCTGCAATTCAGGCAGGTGATAAGGATAAGTCCGAACTCGGAATCAAGGCAATTGACGAGAAGACATTAGAGATTACTCTTGAGTCACCTTGTGCATATTTCATGTCTCTTTGCGGTTTCGCATCATTAATGCCTCTTCGTGAAGATGTAGTTGAAGGAAATGATAACTGGACAGATCCTGCGAATATCGTTGTTAACGGCCCATATAAGATTGTTGAGTGGGTACATGACAGCTATATCTTAATGGAAAAGAATGAGAAGTATTATGATTATGATAACCTTGGTCCTGATCAGATTAAGTGGGGCTTATCAGATTCCGAGACAGCTATTCTTTCAAGCTATCAGGCAGGCGAATTCGACTTTATCGAGAGCTTCCCTTCAGATATGATTGAAAGCCTTAAGGCATCAGGCGATTGCTTCATTGATCCTTACATCGGTACATATTATCTCTACATTAACTGCAGTATCGTTACCGACTGGAGAGTACGTGCAGCTATGGTACTTAGTATAGATAGAGAGAACATCGTTGAAAACGTTACACAGGGAGGACAGACTCCTGCTACAGGACTTGTTGCTAAGGGTATTACAGACTCAACGGGCAAGGACTTCTCAGAAGGAATCTCCGAGCTTGGTGCTATGTATTCTGCAATGCAGAAGGCATATCCGGCATTTGATCTTTCAACATATTCAGGACGTTGCGCACTTGCGAAGGAACTTTATGATTCAGCAATTGCTGACGGAAAGTGGAATGCAGATACAACAGTAGTATACAACTTCAATACTTCCGAAGCACATAAGGCTATTGCAGAAGCAGTTGGTTCCGATTGGCAGACAGTACTCGGACTTAATATCGCACTTCAGAACCAGGAATGGAATACATATACAACAGGTCTTGGCGAGCACACATTCGGTGTAGCACGTCTTGGCTGGATCGCAGATTATAACGATGCACTTACATACCTGGAGCTTTTCACAACAGGTAATCCATATAACTACGGACTTTATTCAGACAGCAAGTTTGATGCTGATGTATTGGCAGCTAAGTCAAAGGCAGCCAGCGCAGAGCGTGATGCTATCCTTTACCAGGCTGAAGAAGAGTTGTTTGGTGAAAACGGATTCCCTGTATGCCCAATCTACTATTACACAAGAGCATTCTGTATAGCAGATGGTATCGAGAATTGCTTCCAGACACCACTGGGATATTACTTCTTTACGTATGCAACCAGAAAATAGATCCTTTCTTTTTTGAGAGGGAAGGCCGCGGGAAACTGCGGTCTTTCTTCTTTTTTTGTGGACGAAAAGAAAGATAAAAAATATGGGATTGAAACTTTTTTAAAAATAGAGTATTGTATTAATTAGTTGAATCGCTTGTATGTGATTCGGAGTCTAGTATAATATCGATTTGTTTTTTTGATTTCATGTCGGTTCGGGCATCTACTCACTGATTTATATTTTGATATACGGAAGGAAGATTATATGAGAGAAAAGTATGAAAGCTTAGCGAAAACGGTTCTTGCGGATATTGCGTCCCATAGAGGTATTGACGTTAAAGGTATGAAAAAGGCGGATATAGTGGAAGCAATGCTTGCACTTGATGAGAAGGAAAGTTCCGCATCAAAGTCTGAAAGCGTCGGAGAAGAAAAAGAACAGGCCAAAAGACCGGGAAGACAGGCTAATACCGCCGTAAGAAATTATGATATCTATATGACTGAGAAAGAGTTAAAGAGGGATATGAATATAAGAAGCGAGATGCCTGAAGAGATTAAAGCTCTTGACAGCGGAGTAATGGTTGGCGGTATTCTTGAAATTACAGAAGGTGGATACGGATTCATAAGAAGCGATAATTTCCTTCCGGGTGATGAGGATATATATGTAAGTGCGGGACTTATCAAGAAATATCGTCTTAAGACCGGAGATTACGTAAAAGGATGCAAGCGAATCAAAGAGAGAGAAGATGAGAAGGAGAAGTATGCGGCATTACTCTATATAGTATCGGTTAACGGAAGAGAACCGGAGTACTGTTGTACGCGTGCGGGATTTGAGACTTTGACGCCTGTATTTCCGTATGAAAGAATTCATCTTGAATATCCGAATTGTTCGGTTGCACAGAGAATCGTAGACTTGATTGCTCCTATAGGTAAGGGACAAAGAGGTATGATTGTATCCCCGCCTAAGGCCGGTAAGACGACGCTTCTTAAGCAGGTTGCGCGTGCAGTTCTTAAGAATAATCCTGAGATGCATTTGATAATTCTGCTTATTGATGAGAGACCCGAGGAAGTTACGGATATCAAGGAAGCTATCCAGGGCAAACAGGTAGAGGTTATATATTCTACATTTGATGAGCTTCCTGAGCATCATAAGAGGGTATCGGAGATGGTTTTGGAACGTGCCAAGAGACTTGTTGAATCGGGAGAGGACGTTATAATTCTTCTTGATTCAATTACAAGACTTACAAGAGCGTATAACCTTACGGTTCCGCCGAGTGGAAGAACTTTGACCGGTGGTCTTGATCCGGCTTCACTTCATATGCCTAAGAAGTTCTTTGGTGCGGCAAGAAAGATGAGAGAAGGCGGAAGTCTTACAATTCTTGCGACCGCACTTGTGGAGACAGGCAGTAAGATGGATGATGTTGTATTCGAGGAATTCAAAGGAACCGGTAATATGGAACTTGTTCTTGACAGGAAGCTTTCCGAGAAGAGAATATTCCCTGCGGTTGATATTGTTAAGTCCGGTACAAGAAGAGACGACCTTCTTCTTTCGGAGACGGAGCAGCAGGCGATGGAGATTGCACGACGTGCGCTTAACGGTGCCAAGTCCGAGGCAGCAACAGAGACGTTATTAAGAGCGTTCCAGTCATCGACGAGTAACAGAGCATTGACTGAAGAAATATTGAAGAGACGTATGTTCTAGGATTAATTATGAGATTAAAAGCAACAGCGAGATATTGCATATTACAGGCAGCATTCTGGTCGACTTTCAGTGCGATATTGGCATATGCCGGTATGTATCTTCTCGATAAAGGTTTAAGTAATACCGAGATAGGTTATATCCTTTCCCTCGGAAGTATATTATCCGCAATAGCGCAGCCTGTGGTGGGAGGCTTTGCGGACAGAAGTAAGAAGCTTATTCTGCATAAGCTTCTTATGACGTTTTCGGTAATAATAATGATACTGGCCGGAATGCTTCTGTCGTTTAATAAGGTATTCTGGATGGTGTTTTTACTGTATACGCTTATTATAGCTTTTTCACAGATAATGACGCCGCTTACATATTCCCTTGCCATGTTTTTCGTGTCAAAGGGAATACCGATAGATTTTGGTATAGCAAGAGGTATTGGGTCACTTGCATATGCAATCTGTTCTGCGATTCTCGGCGTGCTTATCGAGAGACAGGGTGTGAATGTGATAATATATGCTATTATTGCAATATACATTCTCTTGATTATAGCGATAGCGACCTTTCATTTTAAGGGCATTGATGAGAACGCAAAAAATGCCGTTACGGATGAAGGAAAGAGTACGGGAGATAATTTATCCCTTATCGGATTTATCTTGCGATATAAGCGTTTTTTCATAGTTATAGTGGGTAATATACTTGTATTCGTGAGCCACAATATCATAAGTAATTACATGTTTCAGATATACGATAATATAGGACTTACGAGTTCTGAGATGGGATATGGTATTTTTATTGCCGCCGCATGCGAATTGCCTGCATTGTTTCTTCTCAGTACGATTAATAAAAAAGTTCCGTCCGGTACACTCTTTAAATTTGCCGTATTCTTCATATTTGTGCGTAACGTTGTTATGTATCTTGCCAAGAACATGGTGGTTATGTACTTTTCAATGTCGCTGTCGATGCTTGGATATGGTATTTTCGCCGGAGCAAGTATACTATTCGTAGAGAATATAATCGACTACAATAACAGAGTAAGAGGACAGGCAATGATGACTATGACTACGGCTTTGGGATCGTTTGTGGGAAGCCTTATGGGCGGAGTGATTATAGACAGGTTTTCAGTTAATACAATGCTCCTTATATCTAGCATAATGGCATTAGCGGGAGCGGTGATAGTCATAACGGCCGGTGAAAGAGGACTTACAAGTCTTGAGCAAAAATAATTATAAAAGTACTTGCAGATATATATTAAGTATGTTACAATGATTAAGCTGTTTGCTAAGGCAGACAAAGTTCGAGATGTTAATAATAAGTTTAATATATTGTGAGAGGTGAAAATCATGAAAGAAGGAATCCATCCGGAGTATTATCAGGCAACAGTTACATGCAACTGCGGCAATACTTTTGTAACAGGTTCAACAAAGCAGGAGATCCACGTAGAAATCTGCTCAAAGTGCCACCCGTTCTACACAGGACAGCAGAAGGCAACTAAGGCTCGCGGCCGTATCGATCAGTTCAACAAGAAGTATGGCATTAAGGCTGAATAATTTTAGAATCTTTGGGTTGAGGTTTGCCTCAACCCTATTTTTTTAGAAAGCGATACAGAAGATATGAAGAATTCCAGGATAGGCGGACAGGCGGTAATAGAAGGCGTTATGATGAGAAACGGCAGCAAATATGCGGTTGCGGTTCGTAAGCCTGATAAGGAGATAGTAACAGAAGTATATGATATTAAGAATCCGCGAGACAGAATCAATAAGATACCGCTCGCGAGAGGTGTAGTCGCGTTTGTCGATTCGCTGACCATAGGAATGAAGTCGCTTACATATTCTTCTTCTTTCTATGAGGAAGCGGTTAATACGCCGAGAAATGATAAGAAGGAAAAGGCGTCCAATATCATTGTGATTGCATTTTCTATTCTGATCGCTCTTGGAATATTTATGGCAATACCGTATTTAATATCGCGCTGCCTGGGTAGCTGGGTGAGTTCAAATCTTGTGCTTTCGATTATAGAAGGTGTTGTAAGATTAGCATTCTTTTTTGCCTATGTAATACTTATATCGAGACTTGATGATATAAGACGGGTATTTTCTTATCACGGTGCCGAGCATAAGTGCATCAATTGCATAGAGCATGGTATGGAGCTTAATGTGGAGAATGTCAGGAAAAGCTCCAGATTCCACAAGCGATGCGGAACTTCATTCCTTTTTATCGTAATGATAATAAGTATGATATTCTATTGCTTTATAAGTGTGGATTCACATTACCTGCAGTTTGGAATCAGGCTTTTGTTAATCCCGGTGATTGCGGGAGTGTCCTATGAATTCTTACGCTTTGCGGGAAGTGTTGATAATAAGTTTGTGGATATAATGGCAAAGCCGGGAATCTGGCTTCAGCATTTGACAACCAATGAACCTGACGACGATATGATTGAAGTGGGAATCAAGTCGGTCGAAGCAGTATTTGATTGGAGAACTTTTATTGAGGGATAGATATGACATATCGAGAGGCGTATGAAGCAGGTAAGTACATTCTTACCGAGGCTCATCTGGATAACCCCGAAGGTGACGCTTTTGCACTGCTTTCTTTGGTGTGCAAGATAGACAGGACGTTCTATCTTACCCATAAGGAATCGAAGCTTACCCAAGAGGAAGTAACTCAATACAGAATCATGCTGACCAAGAGGGCAGAACACATACCATTGCAATACATAACGGGATTTGCGCCTTTTATGGATATGGTTTTCAAGGTTAATTCGTCGGTGCTTATTCCGCGATTTGATACCGAGAATCTGGTTTTGCGTGCTGCCAAAGTGATAAAAGACGGCGATCGTGTGCTTGATCTATGTACGGGAAGCGGATGCATTATCCTGTCGCTTAAGAACCGGTACCCGATGATAGATGCCGTGGCAAGCGATATCTCGAGGGCCGCTCTTCTGGTGGCAAAAGAGAACGCAAAGTCGTATAATATGGATGTCGACTTCGTAAGAAGCGATATGTTTGATAAGATCAGAGGATGCTTTGATTTGATAGTTTCGAATCCGCCTTATATTAAAAGCGCAGTAATCGAGACTTTGGATAAAGAAGTTAAGGATTTTGAGCCTTATGAAGCACTTGACGGAAGAGAAGACGGGCTTTTCTTCTATAGACAGATAGCTGCTAAGGCCAAGGAACATCTTACGAGAAACGGGCATTTGGCCTTAGAAATCGGGGACGATCAGGGAGAAGAGGTGTCAGATATTTTGTTATATGAAGGATATACACCGGTAGATGTGTACCGGGATCTTAATGATAAGGACAGAGTGATAATCGCCGGATACAAGGGCGAATCTTAGCAGTCTATATTGATTGTAACTATATGATTGATATTG
>JAILJL010000053.1 GCA_024694785.1 Lachnospiraceae bacterium | reverse complement strand
TAACTAGGTTAAAAAGGGATGTCTATATGACATCCCTTATTTTATTATGAGGAACAGATATGACAAGAAGACAGTTAAGAGAACGAATTTTTAAAATGCTATTCAGGGTGGAATTCTATGAGAATGAAGAGATTCCCGAGCAGCTTGGAGCTTTTCTTGATGATGAAGAGCCGATTGCCGAAGAAGACGCACGATACATTGAGGAGAAGTTTCTTAAGATTAAGGAGCTTATTCCGAGTATGGATGAACAGATCAATGCATCGGTTAAGGGCTGGAAGACAACGAGAATGAGCAAGGTGGATCTTGCGATTATAAGACTTGCTTATTATGAAATGAAGTATGATGACGATGTGCCGAATCCGGTTGCGATTAATGAAGCGGTTGAACTTGCCAAGATATTCGGAACCGATGAATCACCGGCATTTATTAACGGAGTATTGGCGAAGCTTTCATGATGAATACCACTTATTCGGTAACAGAGATTAATAATTACATTAAGAGAATGTTCGCCCAGGACTTCCTGCTTAATAAGGTAACCGTCAAAGGCGAGATATCCAATCTTAAGTATCACAGTTCCGGACATGTGTATTTTACCCTCAAAGATGACGGCGGAGCTTTGTCTGCGATTATGTTTGCGGGTTATGCCAGAGCGCTTTCTTTTACACTTAAAGAAGGCATGAAGGTGAGTGCCACCGGTAATGTGGATATCTATGAAAAGACGGGAGCATACCAGCTATATGTCAAGACCATGGAAGAAGATGGCGAAGGCGTATTGTATAAGCAATTTCTCGAACTTAAGGCAAAGCTTGAAGATATGGGTATGTTTGAAAAGGAGTATAAGAAGCCGATCCCGAAGTATATTAAGACTTTGGGAGTGGTAACTTCTCCGACGGGAGCCGCAATAAGAGATATTGAGAATATAACCGGGAGACGCAATCCGTATGTACAGATTATTTTGTCACCTGCACTTGTTCAGGGTGAGGGTGCTGCAAATAGTATATCGGCAGCACTGGAGAGGTTATATGATTATAATCCTGATGTTATAATAGTCGGACGCGGAGGCGGTTCTATCGAAGATCTTTGGCCCTTTAATGAAGAAGAGGTGGCAAGAGCCATATTCTCATCACCGATTCCGATTATAAGTGCGGTAGGTCATGAGACGGATACGACGATTGCGGATTATGTTGCGGATCTACGTGCACCGACACCTTCTGCGGCTGCGGAGCTTGCCGTATATTCGATAGAAGACCTGGATGACGAGGTAGATAGCTTTTTATCCGAGATGCGGGATTTATTTGAGAATAAGCTTGACAGAGTGAGAATGCAATGTGATAATTACAGGCTTATGTTGCAGAAATTGTCACCGGATAACATTATTCTTACCAAGAGACATATGGTAAGTGACTATTATGAAGAGCTTATCAGTCTATTTGAAGATAAGATCAAAGATGCAAAAGACGAATTAAGTGATTATAGCGACGAATTTGTCTCGCTTATTAAGGATAAGCTTAAGGATACCAAGAATAGGACGCTATTACTTATAACGAGACTTGATGAACTGTCGCCTTTAAAGAAGATGGCGGAAGGATATACTTATACCGAGAAAGCGGATAAGACGCATATACACAGTATCAAGGATGTCACGACAGGCGATGAATTAAACGTGCACTTTAAAGACGGTGTTGCAGGCGTTAAGGTTATTTCGACCGAGGAGGTTAATAGATGAGTGACGAGAAGAAGCTTACAATCGAAGAAGGATTGAAGGATATAGAAGATTTAATTGATAAATTAAGAGAACCGGATACACCTTTGGAAGAAGCTTTTAAGCTATATGAAGAAGGAATCGGCAAGGTGAAGGCGGTTAATGCCGAGATTGACAGAATTGAGAAGAAGATGAAGGTTCTTAACGAGGAAGAGTAGAATGGATTTTAAGGCGGAACTTACAAGTGCAAAAGAAGAAGTAGAATCAATAGTTACATCATATCTGCCGAAGGAAGAAGGATTGCAAAAGACTGTTGCGTCTGCAATGGCATACAGCGTTAATGCCGGCGGCAAGAGGCTTCGTCCGGTACTTATGATGTCGATATACAAGATGTTTGGCGGAAATAGCAGTAACAAGAGTATTGCAGCTTTTATGGCGGCACAGGAATTTATACATACCTATTCTCTTATTCACGATGATCTGCCGGCTATGGATAATGATGATTTCCGTCGGGGAATCAAGACTAACCATAAGGTATATGGCGAAGCAATGGCTATACTTGCAGGCGACGGATTATTGAATTACGCTTATGAGACAGCGTTAAAGGCAGTATCATACAATGAGATTAACGGTGATACCTTGTTAAAAGCTCTTGACGTGCTGGCGACCAAGGCCGGTATATACGGAATGGTAGGCGGTCAGGTTGTGGATGTTGAGACGGAAGGTAAAGATAACGATTACGATACCCTCGACTTCATCTACAGGCTTAAGACAAGTGCTTTGCTTGAATCTTCGATGATGATTGGAGCAATTCTTGCGGGTGCAAGTGATGAAGAAGTTAAGAAAATTGAGCTTATTGCCAATAAGGTCGGTATAGCCTTTCAGATACAGGACGATATTCTGGATATAGAAGGTGACGAAGCAGTATTCGGCAAGCCTGTCGGCAGTGATGCCAAGAACGGCAAAGTTACAATGGCTTCTAAGATGGGATTGGATAAAGCACATGCGGAAGTAAAGAAGCTTACGGATGAAGCGGTTATAATTCTTGAATCGCTGGGATATGAGCACGAATTCGTTAAAGAATTGCTGCTTTCCCTTATTAACCGTAAGAAGTAGGAGATCATTGATGATACTTGACAGGATTAACAAAGAAAATGATATCAAGAAGATTCCGGAAGAAGAGTGGCCCTATCTTGCGGAAGAGATAAGAGAATATATTCTGGAACACGTGTCCGGGAAGGGCGGTCATCTTGCACCCAATCTCGGTGTGGTCGAACTTACGATGGCACTGCACTTATTTATGGATTTCCCAAAGGATAAGCTCATATTTGATGTGGGACATCAGTGTTACACTCATAAGATACTTACGGGAAGGAAGAATGATTTTGCAACTTTGCGTGAGTATCACGGATTAAGTGGGTTCCCCAAAAGAGAAGAATCACCATGCGATGCTTTTGATTCGGGACACAGCTCGAATTCAATATCCGCAGGTCTTGGATATGCAGCGGCAAGGTGCCTTAATAAGACTGATGAGAAGATAGTATGTCTTATCGGAGATGGTGCCATGACAGGCGGCGTTGCTTATGAAGCCCTTAACAATGTGTCGCTTGTTAACGGTAATTTCATAATCTGCCTTAATGACAATCAGATGTCTATATCCGAGAATGTCGGCGGATTATCAAGTCAATTGTCGAGGCTTAGAACGGGTAAAGTATATATCAAATTAAAGGATTCGGTTACCGATTCGCTGGAGAAGATTCCGGGTGTTGGTGATGCTTTGGTTCGCGCAATAAGAAGAACGAAGAACGGTCTTAAGCAGTTGATGGTGCCGGGAATGTTCTTTGAAGAGATGGGCATTACTTATCTCGGACCCGTAGACGGCCATAATATCAAGGAGATACTTAAAGTTCTGCGATATGCGGCGAGAATAGACGGACCGGTACTTGTGCATGTGGTAACAAAGAAGGGTAAGGGCTATGAGTATGCGGAGAAACGTCCCGATAAATTCCACGGAACCGGCCCTTTTGAACTTGCAACAGGTATGACAAAGAAGGGCAATCCTTCTTATACGGATGCATTCTCCAAAGCAATGATTAAGCTTGGAGACAAGTATGATAATCTTATTGCGATTACCGCCGCGATGAGTGACGGAACAGGATTGAAAAAGTATAAAATCGCTTACCCGGAGAGATTCTTTGATGTGGGAATCGCGGAAGGACATGCAGTATCATTTGCCGCAGGGCTTGCGCTTGCAGGAAAAATACCGGTATTTGCGGTGTACTCATCATTCCTTCAAAGGGGTTTTGATGAAATCGTGCAGGATGTATGCATGCAGAAGCTGCATGTGATATTTGCCATAGACAGAGCCGGACTTGTGGGCAATGATGGACCGACGCATCACGGTGTCTTTGATATTGCATATATGCAGGGACTTCCGAATATGGTACTTATGGCACCGAAGAATGCGCATGAGCTCATGGAGATGATGCGATTTGCGGTGGAATATAACGGACCTGTAGCGATTCGATATTCGAGGGGTGAGGCTTATCAGGAATTAAAGGAGTATAATGCACCTATTGAGCTTGGAAAGTCGGAAATGATTAAAGAAGGCCAAAAGGTTGTGCTCGCAGCATACGGAAGTATGGTTAAGAATGCATATGAAGCGGCCAAGATTCTTCAGGAAGAGGGCATTGATGTCGGAGTTGTCAATCTAAGATTTGCCAAGCCGCTTGATTATGAGATGCTTTCGGAGATTGCGAAAGTATATGATACGGTAATTACTATTGAAGATCATGCAGTATATAGTGGTGTGGGAACAATGATTTCGGATTATTACGAGAAATCGGGAAATACGGATATTAAGGTTATTAAGATCGGTATTCCGGATGAATTCATCGAGCAGGGTCCGACGAATGTATTATACAAAGATTGCGGAATGGATGTTGATTCTATTGTAACCAAAGTTAAGGAAATATATTGATTCTATGAAGGAAAGACTTGATCAGGTTCTTGTTGCAAAAGGTCTGGCACCAAGCAGAGAAAAGGCCAAGACGATTATAATGGCAGGCGATGTATTCGTAGACGGTGTCAGAGAAGATAAGGCAGGAACTTTAATTAAAGAAGATGCGATAATAGAGGTAAAAGGGAATACTCTTCGCTATGTAAGTCGCGGAGGTCTCAAGCTTGAGAAGGCAATGGGAGACTTTAATCTTGATCTTACCGGTAAGGTATGTATGGATATCGGGGCATCTACGGGAGGATTTACCGATTGTATGCTTCAAAACGGTGCAAGCAAAGTATTTGCGGTAGACGTGGGATACGGTCAGTTTGCATGGAAACTTCGTCAGGATCCGCGTGTGGTCTGCATGGAGAAGACTAATATAAGATATGTCACAGAAGAGATGATAGGTGAGAAGCTTGATTTTGCGTCTGTTGATGTATCGTTCATATCCCTTACTCTTGTACTTAAGCCTGCGTATGATTTATTAAAAGATGGCGGCGAGATGGTGTGCCTTATTAAGCCGCAGTTTGAAGCAGGTAAGGAGAAGGTCGGAAAGAAGGGCGTGGTTAGAGAAAAAAGCACCCATGTGGAAGTTATCGAGAAAGTACGTGAATTTGCCTTAAACAACGGATTTTCAGTATTGGGACTCTCACATTCGCCTATTAAAGGCCCGGAAGGTAATATAGAGTATTTAATTCACATTAGAAAAGACGATAAAGGATTAAATGAAGGAGAAGTGACGGCCGAGGAGATAGTAGATATCGCTCACGGGTTACTTGATTAAGGATGAGAGCATTTTTAATAGTTGCCAATCTGAATAAAGATACGAATGCTTTTGTTGCCAACAAGGTAAAAGAAGCGATTGCGCGTAATAACGCCGTAGCAAATCTTGTGTCATATGATGTATTTGATAATAAGGACGTTAAACTTATCAAGAAGTCGGCAAAGGAAGTTGAAGCTGTTATTGTCGTAGGCGGAGACGGGACTTTGATAAGAACCGCAAGAGCAATCAATAGTCTTAAGCTCCCGATTATAGGAGTTAATACCGGGCATTTGGGGTATCTTTGCGAGATCGACAGGGAAAGAGTCGAGCAGGCGGTTAAAAGCCTCGTAAATGATGAATTTTCAATCGAAGAGCGTATGATGCTTAAGGGTGAATTCGAAGACGGAGTGTCGAGACTTTCCTTAAATGATGTTGTAATCTACAGAAGCGGAGAATTAAGAACAATCTCAACAGATGTATATGTCGACGATCAGCTTCTTACAACGATTAACGGAGACGGGGTTGTTGTGTCTACACCAACGGGGTCTACGGGATACAGTATGAGCTGCGGAGGACCGATAATAGATCCTTCGTCGGAAATGATAGTGCTTACGCCTTGTGCTTCCCACTCGTTAAGATCGAGAAGCATAGTTTTAAAGCCGGAATCAAAGATTGAAATTATGGTGAGGGACCACGCAGGATATGCATATAGCGGGGATATACACGTAAGCTTTGACGGTGAGGAGTCCATGCGGATAGCGGAAGGCTCAAGACTTAAGATAATCGCGGCAGAAGAGAAAGTGAGACTTATAAGACTTAAAAAGACCGGATTTTTGGAGCTTTTATACAAGAAGCTTGGAGACTGATACATAGGAGGAAGATGGGGAATGCTTAAGAATCTTCATGTAAAGAATCTTGCATTGATTGACGAAGCTGAAGTTACGTTCAATGAGGGTTTAAATATTCTTTCCGGTGAGACCGGTGCCGGTAAATCCATAATCATTGATTCCATTAATCTTGCGCTTGGTGAAAAAGTGCCTTATGAGATGATTCGTGACGAAGAGAAACCTGCGATAGTCGAGCTTATCTTTACGGTTGAGAATGAATATCAACGTAAAGCTCTTGAAGAATTGATGATCGTACCTGAAGATGATTGTGTTATTCTCTCAAGGAAGATAGTAAATAAGCGCGCGGTTGCGAGAATTAACTCCGAGACGGTTACAACAAAGGAGTTAAAAAGCGCGGCGGCGATATTCATAGATATATACGGACAGCAGGAGCATCAGACACTTCTTGACAAGAAGAAGCATCTCATACTTCTTGATTCTTTCTGCGGGGAGGATGTAATAACCGAGAAGATTAAGATGAAAGCGCTGTACGAGGAGTATCATACTCTGAAAAAAGAACTTGATGATTCCGTTATGGATGAAGCAACAAAGAATCGCGAAACAGACCTTCTTAAGTATGAGATTGCGGAGATTGAAGCTGCGGATCTTAAGGATAATGAGGATGTTGAAGTCGAAGAAAGATACAGAATAATGTCGAATGCCGCAAAAGTGGCCAAGGCGGTTGCTGTAAGCCGGGATGCGTTCTTCGGTGAAGGTATGTCCGTGTCCGAATGTGTCGGACGTGCAATACGAGAATTTACTCCTGTATCTGACTTTGACAGTGAGGCATCGGAAATATATAAGCAGATGAATGATGCAGAAGATATACTTAACGATCTTGCGCATTCGCTCAATTCTTATCTTGACAGTCTTGAGTTCTCGGATGAAGAGCTCTATGTAGTCGAGACAAGGCTTAATGTTATCAATAATCTTAAGAACAAGTACGGTAATAGTATAGATGAGATTAATAAAGCGCTTGAAGAAAGAGTTATGAAGCTTCAGAAGTACGAGGATTTCGATGCCTACAGGGATGACCTTGAAAGAAGATACAATAAGGCAAAAGAAGAAATGCTTAAGGAATGTGAAGTACTTTCCGCTATAAGACGAAAGGGAGCTTCTGCTTTAACTTTTAAAGTTACGCAAAGTCTCATCGACCTTAATTTCCTTGATGTAAAGTTCGATATGAAGTTCGATGAGGCAGCACCTTCCGAGATGGGATTTGATTCTCCGGAATTCATGATATCGGTTAACCCGGGAGAGCCGTTAAAGCCGCTTACTATGGTAGCTTCGGGTGGTGAGCTTTCGAGAATTATGCTTGCTTTAAAGTCGGTTCTTGCGGAGAATGACAAGGTGAGTACGCTTATATTTGACGAGATTGATACCGGTATAAGCGGAAGAACCGCTCAAATGGTGTCACAGAAGATGAACGAAATATCACGTTCAACACAGCTTATTGCGATTACACATCTGCCGCAGATTGCTTCAATGGCCGACAGCCACTACTTGATAGAAAAGAGCGTGGATAATAACGTTACGCTTTCAAGCATCAAATTGCTTGATGAAGAAGGAAGCGTTGAAGAACTTGCAAGAATGCTTGGCGGTGTTATGGTTACGAATGCCGTAATCGAGAATGCAAGAGAGATGAAGAGACTTGCTAATAATGAAAAGAGAAAATAGACAATAAAATAAGCGGGATATCCCGCTTATTTTAGTCTGTTAACTTACATATAATGCTCTGTCATCACGGTCGTAATAGTAAGCATGATCAGAGAGAATATCTTCTCTGGCAAGTGCCTGCTCGTTAACCGCATGAACCATTGAATCGAATTCTTTTTTGTTATGCTTTGAATTGGTTGGAAGCAATATTACTTCGTGGATTGAACTTGGGAGAATAAAGAAAGAACTTAAGAACCGGTCTGACAAATCGGAAAGAAGATTCTCGTACATTAATACAGAGGCGCCATAGTATTTGTCATCATTGGTAAGTATATACATATTGCATAATTCGGGGGATGTGTCGGGAACATCTTCTTCGAAGGGAATATCGCGCTTAACGTGAAGGTGTTCAAGGTATTTGTCCATTCCGATGAGCTTGGAAGGAAGGAGAGTAGGGCAATTCTTCAATGCTATCTCGTAGAGTTCTTCTTCGGTCACATCCCAGGATTCAAGATGTGAATTGTGAATAAGTACGGTTCCTTTACCTATTACGCCATCGTCAATCATACAGTAGAAAACTATCGCAAAATCAAGATAGATAATGTGCGGAATATCCTTCAGAAGCTCTTTGTTCATCATAAGGTTGATG
>JAILJL010000182.1 GCA_024694785.1 Lachnospiraceae bacterium | reverse complement strand
CATATAATCATTCCGAAATTCAATCAGACCTTTATCGCGCGTCGTATCTATCGGAATTCTTATGGTGCCCGGAATCATTATATCCGTAGGCGCTTCTTCTTCCTTCTTGGTATTCTTGATAAAGGACTTATACGCCACCATTTCTTTTGCCGTCTGCGCTTCTTCCCAGCGCTCTTTGCATATACTTACGACCTCTGCTACCTTCGCATTAATCTCCGGCATAGATGCAAGAATAATTGTGAAGGCAAAGCACAATATCGCGATTATACGTGCATACTTTCTTATAACTAATTCTTCCATCCGCTATTTCTTCCTCTGTAGCTTGTATATACTTTAAGACATATATTGCAATTATGTTCACCTTCCGTATGTTCCCACTTTACGCCGTTTGCACTTACGTAAGATTCACCATCCAGAAGATCTATATTATTATCGTTATCGCTTTTATATTCCACCGCAAGCGGCCTTGTCGAATTAGGCGTATTAATCTTAATCAAAACCGCAAACTTCGTTCCCGCCTTGATCTGAACAGTCTTATTAAGCTTAATGGTATAGTATCCCGCTTTATCCTTTCTGCCTTGTGCCGCAAGCATCGCGGTTGCCTCACTTAAGCTTTCCGTATCGGAAAAAGGAGTGACAATATATATATCGTACGACGTATTCTTGCCGGTCGCATAGAATCCCACTGCGGACAGGTACTCATCATGAGTAGAAGTAAATACATTGGCTGCATAAATCTCCGACTTATTATATCCAAGCTGTCCGGAGAATCCGCAAAGATCTGACTGATATATCGAATCATAATTATTGATTTCTTCAATACCCGTATAACATACGCAATGCTTACCGATAGTCGTATCATAATAAGATACATAGAAAAATCCGCCATCACCAAACGTCTTGCCCCAGCTGTTCTGGCATATAAAAGCACCATCACCCGCAGGCTTTAACGGGAAATTGGATGCAGGATAATCATCATCCCATCCGACAATTACTATATCATGATTAACCGGATTATCCCCGTTATAATAGTATGAATAATTATTCTTATTATAATAAAACTCATTCGAGGCCTTCATATAGATAGATGTCTGAACAGATCCGTATATGAATACCGCTTCCTTAATCTCCTGAAGATCATCGGCATCGATAAACTGAATCTCCTGAATATGCTTAACCGCCGTCAGGCCGTTAGGAGACATCCCGTCGCCATATGGATCGTCACTCTCATACACCGGTCCCTGCCAGGAAGTAAGATATGCCACTCCCATAGTGTACTCGCCACCGGTATTCTGATCTGAGGAGAAACTATTACGCAAACTCATGTGATCGGGTGAGAAAATAAGATCCTCCTCCGGTAAAAGCGCAGACGAAAGAGCCGAAAGCGACGCAAAGGCCCAACAGGTTCCAAGATTACCCTGATTGCGCACCTCACCTACTCTTCCATATTCACGAAGATCGAATCTGCCCGGAAGTAATTCCGCATTCGAAAACGTCACTCCTATTGCCTCATTATTCTCACTATCCCACTTCATACTAAAGAAAAGCTTGTCCTGAAGCTGCTGAAGCGGGACATACGTATCTCTTCCATCATTAACCATCGGGCTTGTAATATCGACTACCGTATCGTTAAAAACCATCTGATATGAATCAAGTTCCATCTCTATCTTTCTGGTACCCTGCAAAATTACAAGCTTATCCTTGTCGTAAAAATGCGCAGAACAATGAAGGCTCTCTCTCAAGACCCTCACCGGAACCATAATATTCAATTGTTCATCCATATATATGCCATCTGTTTCGTTGGTGTATGTATGCCCGTTTAGTGTTACCGCCAGACGATTGCGATTGATACTTTGTGCAATCATCGGGTAGAACACACCGTTTTGGATATCGGCACCTCTAAACTGCTCTACATTGATAAAATCATCAAGTCCTATTGAGAACTTAAAGAACGTAACCAACGATACAATGACAAATAACACTATGTATCTTTTCTGGAAACGCATTTTTTATATCCTTAAATATATACTACGATTCTTTCTCTCTCTTTGGTGGCTTAGGCCCTATAAACTGCAGAAATTCGGTCTTCATCATACCATTATATATCTTACGTGTCTTATCTGCCTTAAGTCCCATATCATCGCACGCCTTATCATATGCCGTAATAACGTACATTGACCAGGAATCAAGCTTCCTGTAAGCATCACCTATCTGTCTGTATAACGGAGGAAGATCCTCTTTTTCTTCAAGTCTCTCCCCATAAGGCGGATTCGTTATAATAAAGCCATATTTCTTCGGATGACTAAGCTCCGCAACCGGGCGTCTCTGAAAATGAATCATATCCCTGACACCCGCAAGTGCCGCATTCTCGCGCGCTGCTTTAATTATCTCCGGATCTATGTCGAATCCCTGTAAATCAACCTTAACCGAAGTATCAACCTGCTCTTTCATCTCGTCAATAACCTCATCCCACAAAGATCTCGGAATAAGATTGGTCCACTCCATTGAATCAAAGGTTCTGTTCATACCCGGTGCAATATTGGCTGCCATCATTGCGGCTTCTATAAGAAAAGTTCCGCTTCCGCAAAAAGGATCCACCAGAATCCTGTCCGCTTTCCATGGCGTCAGCATAATTAATGCCGCGGCCAAAGTCTCCGTTATCGGCGCCTTGGCAGATAACTTCCTGTATCCCCGCTTATGAAGTGATTCTCCCGATGTATCAAGATATATATATGCTATATCCTTCATCATATTGACACGAAGCTTATAAGTCGCCCCCGTCTCCGGAAACCAGTCCATATGGTATACGGATTTCAATTCTTCCACCATAGCTTTTTTAACTATAGATTGTATATCCGAGGGACTGAATAATTTACTCTTTACGGATGTTGCCTTGGTTACATAGAATTTCGCATCCTTCGGTATATATTCTTCCCATGCTATAGCTTTAATACCTGTAAAAAGCTCCTCATACGTGGTTGCCTTAAAGGAATCCACCAGTATAAGCACTCGTTCCGTTGTTCTAAGACAGATATTTGCACGACATATGGCTTCCGCATCACCTGTAAACGTGACCTTGCCGTCTTCAACCGACTTAATATCATATCCCAAATCGTATATTTCTCTTTTAAGCACAGCTTCAAGCCCAAAATGGCAAGGTGCTGTCAAATCATACATTTTTCCCATTATTCACCAATTACGTTACATTTCATAGAAATTAAGATTCTCAATAAGCTCAGGCGTAAGTTCTCCGCCGGCCTGTTGATAATGATTATAAAGCGTATTAATATGCTTTAATTTACGCTGCTTCTGAATCGTAAAGCGGTTAAACGCCTCCTGGAACATAGGATTGTCCTTCAGAAGATCGCGCGTCGCCTGTCCAAACGGACAATAATTGAAAAGTATATTTCTTGCAACCTTATTAAGTCTAAAGGAACCTTTAGATTCAAACTTAATCCAGTTCTCATAATCCTTGACAAATACTTCTCTGTAATTATTCCTTGCACGCTTAATCGCATTATGAACCTTCTCCTTTGCTTCAGGCGAAAGGTCAAAATTCTTTCTCGCATATTGCAGATAATCACTGTATTCACTGGTAAGAGAAGGCGTAGTTACATCGTTCCATCTTGAACCCTGAACTTTTCTGCACATCTCCCATCTATATCTTCCGCAATTCTCTATTATCATGTCATTAATGTCGCCTGTAGAAAGAATCGGCATCATAAAACGTGCCGAAGTATTGTTGCGCACATCACCGGTAGGCTGCCACAGAATCGCCTTGGAACCTACATTAGGCAGAAGTATGAAATCCGGAAGAACCTCAAGATTGATATATTCACGCGGTACACCATGTGCTTCATCGGAAAACATTACTTCACGATAGAAGCATCCGTAATCTATCGCTCTGACCATATCAAGAGCTTCTCTTATCTTATCTATGGTAACAATCATATTGACAGGATTATTGATAAGATCTTCATCCGACAATATCGGAAGAAATGTGGTTATATGACCGCTTGTAATTCTTCCGCCCGAATGGAATACGTTATCGATCTCATACGCAACCTTATTCCACGTATTCTCCCTGTATGCCTTTTCTTTATCTGACGGGATCTCACCGGTTCTTACCGCTTCCTTGACATACTTGTTAAAATCAAGATCAAGCTCATTAATCGATGGCTCCCGCTCTCCTTCATAGATACTCTTAAGCCAGTTAAAGAAGGTATGGACATTATCGCCGGTACATACGAACAGTCTATCCAGAAGCTCCATTATGCTGTTGGCATTCTCTTCCCCACCGACAAAGCTTACATCCATGAAACCGAAGTTAAGAAACATACTTATAATCGGTGTTACATTACCGATTGTGAGCGCATTCTTGGCAGCCTGCTTATATGATCTATAGAATTCACCTGTAAGCCACTTTCTTAAAGTACGCGCATCTCCGTCGGTTGCGGTCTTATCCGGTAAATCGCCGAAAGCCTTGAGCTTTTCCTTAAACTCGGTAATCTCGGCATCCGTAAAGTCCGCATATTGAAGAATCTGATCTACACAAGGAAGTGTATTAACAACCACACCATCTTCTTCATTTTCCCATACGTTCTCTTCCTGTTCTTCATCAGGTGCAACATTTTCTGCCGCAACCGCAAAATCATGATTCCTGTATTCGGCGATTCTCTCCTGTACAAACTGCTTATCATAGATACCGGATCGCATAAGAAAACTTATAAGAGTATTCATCTTATCTTCAATCTCTTCTTTGTCATTGCTTATGAAAGATACCCTGTTCTCAAGGTCAAACATAAGTTGGAAAAGATCGTTTTTCTTGTCAACAAGAAGAATGGACTTACTCTTATCAAGATAATTAAGATATTCCTCGCTTCTATTAATAAGCGCCGCCATGAAATGTCCCGCCTCTTCTATTGTACCCACGCAAAGATCGATATTCTTGAAAAGGTCTTTAAGATCATCCAGGGAAAATCGGCAGAACTTCGCATAGTAACGCTCTTTCCATTCAGGAATGGCATCATCCTTACTTATCTGGGTAAGATATTCCATTCTCTGTAATTCATACTCCGCAACGGAATACTTGCTGCAAAGATACTTATAATCACGATACGCGGTAACTACGGTATTATAATACTCTCTGGTAACATCCTTTAACTTCATGTGCCTGCTAAGCAAAAAAGCCACCTGCTTAAGTGCTGCAAGTATAAATACCGATCCATAATCCAGACTCTTCTCAAAAAGCTTGATAAGCTCTTCAGGAAAGTTATATGAATACTCCATAATAAGGCAATCTTCTGCAGCTATATAATCAGCCGGATACACTTGCGAATCACAACCTGCAAGTCCTACAATATGTCCCTTCTCCAAGACACATTCGTCCATCGGCGTTCTCTGAATAACAGCACCATCCGCAATAAGACTCAATACCTTTATCTTATCGCCTCTCTTTGCGATTGTATCTCCCTTGTTGTAATTAACTGCACCCATCTAATAATCTCCCGTAGTTTATTCTTGTGCGTATTACCAGGTCCAATGATGGGTACACTGCCCCATCATCCAAGTATCATTAATTATACCACACCAAATATAGATTTCCAACAATTCACATTGTTTTCCGATATTTTATTGCCTGTTTAATTGCCGTTTGCTATAATCATAAAAAAGAAAAAACGGAGGTACAACATTATGAAAAAGAAGCTCTCCAGGCAAGAGCTTAAGACCGAGGTTATGCGATACTCAGCAGCAGTTATTTCCTCTATTATATTCGCCGTCAACATTAATACTTTCATTAATGCAGGTAACCTTTTCCCGGGCGGATTTACCGGAATCACACTTCTACTGCAGAAAGTTTTTCTCCGGTACTTAGGCATCTCGCTTCCATATTCGCTTATCAATTACCTTTTGAATGCGTTTCCGATAATACTTGGATTTAAGAAAATCGGTTTTAAATTCACAGCCTCAAGCTGTATAGTAATTGTACTTACCGGTCTTTTAACCGATATACTTCCAATATTTACCGTAACTTATGACGTCCTTCTCATAAGTATATTCGGAGCTCTGATTAATGGCCTTGCGGTTGCCATATCACTTAATGCAGGCGCAGGATCGGGAGGAACAGATTTCATA
>JAILJL010000161.1 GCA_024694785.1 Lachnospiraceae bacterium | reverse complement strand
AATAACGGAGAATACTATTGTACGGCAAGTATTGGTGTCTGCAGATTCCCGCTAGATGCCGAAAGTGCTGTAGAGGCAATCAGAAAAGCGGACATAGCTTTGTCGGAAGCAAAGAGAAGCGGTAAGAATAAGTCGCTTTTCTATGACACAGACACAACCGACAACGAGGTTAAGAGGCTTGATATGGAAAAAGCTCTAAGAACCGCATCCATGCATCCTGAAGATGAATTTGAAGTATACTATCAGCCTATCATAGATGTGACAGCGGATGGTGAGAAGTGTATCGGTGCGGAAGCGCTGGTAAGATGGAACTCACCGGAACTCGGAAGACTTAAGCCGGGAGATTTTATCCCGCTTGCCGAGGATATGGGAGTGATTACCCAGATCGGAGATTATGTCTTACGAGAGGCGTGCAGAAAATGTAAACGCTGGAACGAGATAGGCAACCCGGATTTCAAGGTTAACGTTAATTTCTCCGTTGTGCAGCTTCTGCAGAACGATATGAGTGACAAGATATTGCAGATTCTTAAGGAGACAGGTCTTGAGCCTAAGAATCTTACTCTCGAAGTTACGGAGAGCCTTGCAATCAACGATATAACCTATATGAAACGCCTGCTTGGCAATATTAAAAAGTCGGGTGTTAAGGTTGCACTTGATGATTTTGGAACGGGATATTCTTCACTTAATCATATCCACGAGATGCCGATTGATATAATCAAAGTTGATAGGTGCTTCGTAAGGGATGTGGGTAAGGATGAGTATTCACAGACTTTCGTTCGTATGGTAACTGAGCTTGCTAAGGTTATGGACATGAATGTGTGTGTCGAGGGAGTCGAGGAGAAGACGCAACTTGACATTGTTAAGGAAAGTAAAGTAGATATGATTCAGGGATTCTACTTTGCGGAACCTATGCCATATGAGGAATTTGAGATGAAGTTTATTAACCATTAGCTAATTTGGAAGGAACTGAAAGTTTATGAAAGAGAACGGAACGAAGCAGGTAAGGAAATACAAAACAAAAAAGCAAAGTGAGATAGCAGAATTAATCGCTAATGCCTCAAAGGATTATTCAGGTACGATGAAGATGGCCAAGAAGATGTTGAGAGACAGTAAAAATGCCAATAATCCATATGTCGTAGGTGCGCTTAATTATCTAATGGGAGTTATCGAGTTCAGGACAGGTTCGAGAATAAATGTGCTTGATTATGCCATGAAGGCGACTGCAGTTCTTGAAAATACAACCGATTACGAGATGATAGTCAGAAGTAATAATCTTCTCGGTATAGCATACTCCGCAATGGAGGAATACCAGCTGGCGTTGACTGCATATAATGCGGCACATGTTCTTGTTAAGAAGCATAGAATCAAGATTTATAAGAATATTATTGCCAATAATATTATCGAGACATATTATCAGCTTGGCGATGTAGGCAGGGCTGCAAAGCAGGCAGAGAAGACACTTAAGGATATCTATGTGGATGAGCCTGATAATTATGGTCTTATAGCGGTTCTATATATTAACCTTTCGGAGTTTTATCAGGAACTGGGCCGGTTCGATAAAGCGTTAAATGCCTTGAAGGAAGTGCATAAGTGCTTAAAGCACGATCAGAATATGATTGATCTATGCAATTATCATTCAAGATGTGCGAGCCTTGCATATGCCATGGGCGATGTAAGGAAGGGGAATGAGTGCTCTGATAAGATGGTAGATCTTATTAATCATGGTACGGATTCATATGAGCTTCATAAGGATTATGAGAAGATAGCAATAGCGCAGATTCAGGTGGGAGAATACGACAGGGCGGATGTAATTGCCGGTTTCTTATGGAAGTATGCAGAGAAAACACAGATGTCGCTCGACAGAATCATTGCTTCGAGAGTTCAGGCAGCTTATTATGATAAGACCGGTGATGACCTAAGAGCTCTTAAACATTATAGAATTCTTAATGAATGCTATATTGAACGCGAATTGTCTCTGAAGAATTCTCAGCTTATTGTCGAGAAGAAGACAGAAGCACTGAATAAGGAAATGCGTGCATTCATACGAGAGCTGCAGAAAAGAGAGAGACTTCTTGAAAGAGAGCCTTTAACCAAGCTTCTTAACAGAAATGCATTGTCGAAGGTTATGAATGAATATGTCGACGAAGCTAAGGAAAAAGGCAAGAAGGTCGGAGCAATCTTCATTGATGTCGATTACTTTAAGCAGTATAACGATACATACGGACATGCAAAGGGTGACGAGTGCTTAAAGGCTGTAGCAGCTGTATGTGCGAAGGAAGAGACAAATAATGTCAAATTTGCACGTTACGGCGGAGACGAGTTCTTTGGTATAATGATCGGATATTCGGATGAAAAAGTGATTGATATGGCCAAGAGAATTGCGAGAAGCATTAAGAATCTTGCGATGCCTCATGCCGGTAATCCTAACGATAAGAAAGTTACGCTTTCAATAGGCCTTATCAATATGTATATTGGCTCTGACAAGAACCTTATTGATATCGTTAATTATTCCGACAAAGCGCTTTATCATTCAAAAGAAAAGGGCAAGAATTGCGTCTATATGTTTGATGATGTTAAGCACGACAGAAGAAGAAACGAAGAAGAATATGTAGAGATTAAGTTTAAATAATAATTGCTGCGGCGCCCTTTATAGGGGCGCCGTTATGTATGTAAAAAAGGAATCGTAAATTGTAGAATTTTTTTGCAAAATTCGTTGACATTTGGGGCGGCTTTTGTTATTATAGTTAAGTCGCTTGTAGTGATGGGCGGAAGTGCTGGAATTGGCAGACAGGCAA
>JAILJL010000154.1 GCA_024694785.1 Lachnospiraceae bacterium | reverse complement strand
GGCGATAAGGTTATGCAGATTAAGAATAATTACGAGATTTCCTGGTATATGACCAACCGCAGGGGTGTGACTACCGATGAAGGGAAAGGCGTATTTAACGGCGATATGGGAATAATAGAAGTGATCAACACCGAGATGAAGACGGTTAAGGTTTGCTTTGATGAGAGTAAATATGTGTATTATTCGTTCGATGAATTAACGGAGCTTGAGCTTGCTTATGCGGTTACAGTGCATAAGTCGCAGGGTACGGAATATCCGGCTATTATCATTCCGCTTTTGCAATGTCCGCGCCCGCTTATGAATAGGAATTTGTTATATACCGCGGTTACAAGAGCAAGTAAGTGTGTTGCCCTTGTCGGAGATGAGAATATCTTTAAGACAATGGTTGATAACAAGAATGAGCTCTTGCGATATAGCGGTTTGGGAGAGAGGATCATGGAGGTAATTGACGATTAATCTGACTGAGATTCTGTACCCAAGAAGGTGCCCAATATGTAACAGCATTGTCAAAAAGCGCCTGATATGCAAGGAATGCCTGGATTCGCTTGATATCATTAAACCACCGGTCTGCATCAAATGCGGTAAAAAGCTGGATTCGGAACGGGATTATTATTGTTCTGACTGCAGAAGCTTCGAGAAGGCATTTGTTGAGAACAGGGCTGTATTTGCATATAAGGGCGAGATAAGAAATGCCATGTATGATCTAAAATATGCGAACAGACGCGAGAATGCGGAGTTTTTTGGTGAAGCTATCGTGCAAAAGTACGGAAGATACATTAAAGGCCTCGGAATAGATGTGATTGTACCGATTCCACTTCACAAAAAGAGGCTTAGGAAAAGAGGTTATAACCAGACTGCACTTGTTGCGAAATATGTGGGAACCGGGCTTGGTATACCCGTCAATACAGAGCTTTTAGCAAGAGAGCAAAGCACAAGAGCACAAAAATACCTTAATAACCGTGAACGTAAAAATAATGTGAAAAGTGCTTTCAAAGTCTACGAAAATGATGTAAAATATGATAGAATATTGCTAATTGACGATATATATACAACCGGTGCAACGTTGCATTATGCAACAAAAGAGCTAATGAATGAGGGAGTAGGCGCAGTATATACAATCACGGTTTGCATCGGCAGAGGATATTAGGAGGAATGAACAATGGATGTTAGAAATTGCAAACAATGCGGCAGATTATTTAATTACATCTCGGGTTTGCCGATATGTCCCGCATGTAAAGAAGAACTTGAGAAGAAGTTTGTTCAGGTTAAGGAATATATCCGTGAGCATGGTAAGGCAGGAATTCAGCAGATTGCTGATGATAATGAGGTTGATGTCAAGCTGATTAAGCAGTGGATTAGAGAAGAGAGACTTATATTCTCGAAGGATTCTCCTGTTATGATTGAATGCGAGAATTGCGGCGCGCCGATTCGTTCGGGTAGATTCTGCCCGCAGTGCGTGGGTAAGATGACCAATAATTTAAGTAAGGGTATTAAGCATGCACCTGAACCTTCGATAAGCAAGGATACCCGTGACAAGGACAGAATGCGCTTCCTTGACAGGCAATAAAACTTCAAACTACCCTGTAACATTAGGGTAGTTTTTCTATAAGGGGATAATATGGTTAATGAAGAAAAGGTACGCTTGATGACCAAGCTTGCCGTTTTTGAAGAGAATAAGGGTAAGAAAACGATTCCTATAGGTGATTATTATAGGAGTGATTTCATAAGCAAGAATTTATTGTTGGGATTCATTACGGGTACAATCGCTTATTTCCTTTTATTTGCGATTTGGGCGGTGTATCAGGGTGAGAAGCTGGTGCAGAGGCTTCTTGCGCTTGATTTTGGTCACATCATATTTCTTGTGATTGTTTTCTATGGAATTTTTATGGTTCTTTATCTTACGATTTGTTATCTTGTAGGAGACTACAGATATCGTCGTTCGGTGAAGAGCCTTAAGTCGTATAAGAAAGCTTTAAAGAGACTGGAAAATATGTAATCGCTTGGAGGGCATATGGATACTTTATACGAGATTAAGACCAGGATAATAACTTTTATTGAGAAGAATGAGATATATGTTAAGCCGGCTGCGAAGTTTGTCCTTTTGCTTATGGCTTATCTTATGATTTATTTTAATCTTGGATATTATGCAAAGATCAACAATATATTCATTCCGCTTATTTTGTCGGTAGCCTGCGCAGTTGTTCCGATGGGGCTTGCGGCAATAGTTTTGGGACTTTATGCGGCGGCTAATCTTTATGGTCTGGGACTTGAGACTGCGGGAGTATTTTTGGTATTGCTTTTACTGTCGTATCTTCTTTACTTCAGATTCGCCAGAGATAAGGGCTTTCTTGTAGTTCTTACTCCGGTACTTAACATGATAGGAATACCATATACGATGCCGATTGCAACCGGACTTACATCGAATCCGGGTTCTTCGGTAAGCGTACTTATGGGAACGATTGTATTTTATTTCTTAAAAGGAATTAAGGCCAATGAACAGGCACTTCTTGCTTCGGAAGATGCTTTGAAGACCACCAAGCTTCACATAGCCCTCGAGCAGGTTCTTGCCAACAAAGAAATGTGGCTTATTGTCGGTGTATTTTTCTTTATCAATGTAATTGTATATATTATCAGACGCCTTGCAATTAAAGAAGCCTGGAAAATCGCTATTGCGGTGGGTGGTGTTGTACAGCTTCTGCTGATTCTTATAGGCAAGCTTGTACTTGGAATGCCGTATGGAATTCCGGGACTCATACTTGGCTCGATTGTTTCCGTTGCAATTTGTTTTGTATTCCAGTTCTGCGTATTCGATCTTGATTATCAGCGAATAGAGAGAGTGCAGTTCGAGGATGATAATTATTATTATTACGTAAGAGCGGTGCCTAAGGTGCTTGTTGCCGCTAAAGAGAAGCAGGTTAAGACATTTAACGAGACCAAGGCAAAGAGAGAAGAAGAAGTGGAGCGCGAGATCGCGCGCGAGTTGGATATAGATCCGAAGAACCTCAAATAAGAATAGTATAAAAGTTCAAAGAAAGGAGTAATCGGCTGTGAGGGTAATTGAGACAATTATGGATTTTTTCGGTAAGAACAGTTCTACAACCTGGCATATGCCTACAATCGGTGCGTCTGATATTATCGAAATGCTGATTATAGCCTTCCTCCTTTATAAGGTTATGGAGTGGATGAAAGATACAAGAGCATGGGCGCTTTTTAAGGGTCTTGTTTTTGTATTGATTTTTTATGGTTTGGCCGCTTTACTTGAAATGCAGACCATTGTATGGCTTGCAGGTAAGGCATTTACATACGGACTTATAGCTTTCTTCGTAGTATTCCAGCCTGAGCTTCGTAAAGCGCTGGAGCAGCTTGGACAGCGAAGGATTTTTTCGTGGTTCAATTTCTCTGATTTTCAGAAGAATAATGCGGACAGATATACGGACAGAACCGTTAATGAGATAGTAAGAGCATGTTTTGAAATGGGTAAGGTCAAAACCGGTGCGCTTATGTGTATCGAACGCGAGATAGTTCTCAGTGAATATGAGAGAACCGGAATTGCAGTAGACGGACGTGTATCAAGTCAGTTGCTTATTAATATATTTGAGAAGAACACACCATTGCACGATGGTGCTGTTATTGTGCGTGGAGACAGGGTTGTTGCTGCAACGTGTTATTTTCCGCTTTCGGAGAATCTTGATCTTAGCAAGGAGCTCGGAACAAGACATCGTGCGGCTGTCGGCATAAGCGAACTTAACGATTCGATGACGATTGTCGTATCGGAAGAGACGGGAAGCGTATCGATGGCGGAAAGAGGCGTATTGTCGAGAGATCTTACACCTGAAGAATTAAAGGACAGAATAATGGCTAACCAGAAGAGATTCTCTGAAGAAAGCCGTTTCAGTAAACTAAAGAGGAGGATAGCAGGCAATGCAAATGAAAATGCTGAAGAAGCTGGCCAAGAATCTGACAGCTAATATAGGTCTTAAGCTGCTTGCGGTTCTCTTTGCGGTGATTATATGGATAGTAGTTGTGAATATCCAGAATCCGCAGACGACAGTATCGTTCTCGGCGGCTGCGACTATTATCAATTCCGAGATTATCACGGATAAGAATCAGGTATACGAAGTCAAAGACAATACCGATATTATCAAATTTGAAGTTACGGGACCGCGTACCATAGTTAAGGGTATGACGGCATCGGACTTCTCGGTTATTGCCGATATGGATAATTTCATATGGAATAATGGAGTTGTTGCCGTTACCGTAACTCCTCTTAAATACAAGAATGATGTAACGGTTAAAGTTATTAATCCCAATATTAAGGTAATTGTCGAAGAGCTTGTAACAAGGCAGTTTGCAGTTAATACATCAGTGACGGGTACACCTAAGACAGGTTATGCAGAAGGTGAAGTCACATGTTATCCGGGTACGGTTACCATTACAGGTCCGGAATCATTGATGGATACGCTCGAGAAAGTTATTGCAACCATCGATATTGACGGTATGTATGACGATCGTACGCAGTCAATAAGACCGGAATTATATAATGCTGATGGAGAGAAGATTGAAAGTAAGAATATTACAATAGAACCATCGCTTGTAGAGGTTACGGCAGTTATTCTTGAGACCAAGACCGTTCCGGTAGTGATCGATTACTTTGGAGATCTTCCTGAGGGCTACGCACTTGACAGTCTTTCGGTTCTTCCGGAGACCGTTACAATCAAGGGCAAGAGAAAGGTATTACAGGATATTACCAAGATCGAATTGCCGGCAGAGATACTTGATTTGCATAATAAGAATGCAACCTATGAGTTGTCGATAGACCTTGAAGAGTATCTTCCTGAAGGTGTATGGCTTGTGGACCCTGATCAGAGTAAATTCGTAATCAGGGCGGAGATTGCTGAGAAGATTACCAGGACGATAGAGATTCCGGTATCATATATAACAGTATACAATCTGTCTGAAGGACTCATGATAGAGTATAGACAGACTACGGTTCTTGTGACTATATCGGGAAGCGAACGCGTGGTTAACAAGCTTGACAGTAGTGCATTGGTACTGTCGCTTGATTTTACGGATATCGGTATAGGAGCGTTTAGGTTATATCCGGATTGCAAACCTATAGAAGGCGTTACTGATATAGAAGTTTCGGGAGTTAACGGTGTTATTACGTCGGTCAATACTCCGGAGAATGAAGAATAAGCGGAGGTCGTAAATATGAGCAGAATGTTTGGAACAGATGGAGTCAGAGGAGTGGCAGGATCCGAGTTGACAATTCAGCTTGCGACAAGTCTGGGACAGGCAGGCGCTTTTGTGCTTACCAAAGAGACATCGCATAATCCGACAATAATTGTCGGATGCGATACAAGAATCTCGGGAGGCATGCTTAGTAATGCACTTATGGCGGGAATCTGCTCGGTAGGCGCCAATGCAGTATATGTCGGTATTATTCCGACACCTGCGATTGCATATCTTACAAGATTCTATCATGCCGATGCAGGAGTAATGATCTCTGCTTCACATAATCCTGCCGAGTTTAACGGCATTAAGTTCTTTAACAGAGAAGGATATAAGCTTCCTGATAATCTGGAGGACGAGATAGAGGCACTTATTTCATCCAATTTAATGGGTGTTACAATGCCTGTGGGCGCTAAGGTAGGTAAGATAGAGTATCGTTTTGATGCTTTGGAAGATTATATAGATTTTGCTAAAAAGGCTGTTCCGCTTGATCTTAGCGGAATTAAAATAGTTGCGGATTGTGCGGAAGGTGCTTCTTATATCACTTCGGTCCGTACTTTGAAGGAACTCGGAGCCGATGTAGTGGCAATACATACTAATCCTAACGGTATTAACATTAACAGTAATTGCGGTTCTACACATATGGAAGAGCTTATGAAACGCGTGGTTGAAGAACATGCGGATCTTGGAGTTGCTTTTGACGGCGATGCCGACAGAATGCTTGCTGTTGATGAAAAGGGTCATATGGTTGATGGTGACCAGCTTATGGCTATCTGCGGTCTTTATTTAAAGGAACGCGGATTGTTGAAGATGGATACTATAGTGGGTACTGTTATGTCCAATCTTGGCTTTACCTTGTTCGGAAAGGCTAATGCAATAGATATCGAAAGAACGGTTGTGGGCGACAGATACGTGCTTGAATGCATGAAGCGTAAGGGATTTAATCTTGGCGGCGAGCAGTCCGGACATATTATTTTCCTTGATGAGAATACTACGGGTGACGGATTGTTATCTGCACTTCATTTGCTTCAGGTATTGGTAGATACCAAGAAACCATTGTCGGAGCTTGCATCGGTTATGGAAGTATTGCCGCAGGCCCTGGTTAATGCCCGTGTATCTAATGCAAATAAGAATAAATACATGGAGTATTCGGCAATTTCCGATGCGATTGAGGATATTGAGAAGAAATATGCCGAAGAAGGTCGAGTTCTTATAAGACCGTCCGGAACCGAGCCGTTGGTACGTGTAATGATAGAGGGAAAGGACATCGACGAGATTACAAAGGATGCGACGAGATTAGCCAATCTGATATCCGAAGTAATGTCGTAAATTGTTTCAAAAATTTACACAATTTTAACATTGAATGAATTGAATGATTGATGTATAGTGTAAGCTGGTTTGCGTGTGCAGATTGGCTTACATTCTTGCGGGGAGGAAGTTATGTCTGGAAGAGGGAAAATGACAAGAAGACAAAAGAACAAGAGAAAGCTGATTGCATTTGCGATAGAAGTTGTATTGTTACTTGTATTGTTGCTTGTATTATGGTTTGCAATTAAGCTTTCCAAGATTAATTCTATTAAGACGGATGCTGCAAAGCATAATGATTTGGATGAGAATACCCTTGAGGTAATGGGTAAATACACCAATATAGCACTTCTTGGACTTGATAATCGTACAAGCGGAAGCTATACTTCGGGTAATGCAGATTCCATTATTATTGCGAGCATTAATAACGATACCAAGGATGTTAAGCTTGTATCCGTATACAGAGATACATATCTTCAGGTAACCGAAGAGGGTAAGTATTTCAAGGTTAATTCTGCTTATTCACGTAATGGCGGAGCACTTGGAATGGTAGAGACCCTTAACCGTAATCTTGATCTTGATATCCAGAAGTTTGTAACGGTTGACTGGAAGGCCGTTGCAAGAACGGTAGACCTTCTCGGTGGAATAGATGTCGAACTTACAGCCAAGGAAGCACAGCAAGTCAATAAGTATACAAGAAAAGATACCATTAAGGTAACAGGATACGAATCCAACCAGGAAGCGGTTGAAGGATACAATACTCTTGATGGTGTACATGCGGTTGCTTATGCTCGTATAAGAAAGGGTGTAGGAGACGACTATAAGAGAACAGAACGTCAGCGTGAGGTTGTTACCAAGATGCTTGCCAAGATGAAGAAGTGCGGATTTGGCGCATTATCCAACATCATGGATGAGGTGTTCCCTATGATCAGTACGAATTTCTCCAAGACCGAGCTTTTGGGACTTGCAGCAGGTGTTATGGATTATGATATCATTGCAACCAAGGGTTTCCCTGAGGATAATGATGGTAAGAATATGGGAAGTGCGGGATCATGTATTATTCCGATAAGTCTTCTTACCAACACGATTAAGCTTCATGAATTCTTATATGAGGACGAGGCATATATTCCTTCTGTTACTGTGCAGCAGATCAGTAATCAGATTATATATGATTCGGGTATGGCACCGCCTAAGACAGAGTAGTTTTGTAAAGGTAGTGTAATTTAGAATTGGTAATTAAACAGTTTATTCGCCATATTTTGGTAGGTAGTGTGGCATTTTCGATAGATTATTTTGTACTTATCACGTTAACGGATATTCTTGGATTGAATTATATGTGGGCGGCAACCATATCATTTGTGCTTGCAAATGCGGTTAATTATTTCATGAGTATGGCTTTTGTATATGATAAGTCCGAGAATATCTCCGGCAATACCGCGTTTCTTATATTTATCGGCTTGAGTATAATAGGGTTGTTGTTTAACAATGTATTCCTTTATATGTTTGTTCAGCATTCGGCGATTTCTTATAAAGTAGCTAAGCTTATAACAGCCTTAATAGTTACGGTGTATAATTTCTCTTCGAGAAAGATTTGCCTTGAACAGCAGGATATTACGGAAGTGGTGGCATGGTTTATGAGTAAGCATCCGTCAACACCGGAAAGACGTAAAAAAGTTGTCTTAAATATTAGAAAAAGTTTATAATTCATCACATGACAATCACATAGATGACACTTATCGAGCACATTGTAACTCTACAATGTGCTTGTTGTTTTGGAAGGCAGATGACAAGCAGGATTGCATGAACTTCAAAATAATGAAATAAGTGTTTTACGGTTTGCCGTGAAGGAAAGAGGGAAAATATATGAATGATAATTATTATGACAACAACAATGATGAATATGTAGTTAACGGCGATAATGTCAAAGAGAAGCCGACAGAGGAATCATCGGTATATTCTTACAGCTACATTAATAATGAACCACATGAGGAAAGCTACAGATCCACGCATACCTATGATAACGGCGGATCAAATAACGGAAGGAACCCTAAGAAAAAGCTCGGATGGTTCGGCAAGACGATTGCGGTAGCGCTTGTCTTCGGACTTATCGTATCCGGTATTTTGGTTGCAGCATTGAAATTAACCGATTCGGATAAAGTAATATCCCAAAAGGTAACATCTTATTCGGTTGAGCAGGTATCTTCGGATTATGAAGGAATATCAATTGCAAATGACGTGTCGGATATAGTAGATGCAACAATGCCAACGGTAGTTGCAATAACCAATATCTCCGAACGCGAAGTTCAGACCTGGTTCTGGGGAACTCAGAAAGAACAGGTGCAGGGTGCGGGCTCAGGCGTTATAATTGCCAAGGATGATTCGTACCTTTATATAGTAACCAATAATCATGTAATTGAAGGTAATATAGTTAAACTTACGGTTACTTTCTCTGACGGAAGTATAGTGGATGCTGAAGTTAAGGGAACCAATGCAAGTACGGATCTTGCTATTGTTACGGTTAAATTATCCGATATAAGTTCGGAGACATTGTCGGTAATTAAGCTTGCGGTTCTTGGTGATTCGGCGAATACAAGACTTGGTGAATCGGTTATAGTAATCGGTAATGCGTTAGGCTACGGACAGTCGGTAACGACAGGATGTGTGAGCGCATTGGAGAGAAGCGTAACAATAGATAATAATACATATACGCTTATGCAGGTATCTGCAGCAATTAATCCGGGTAATTCCGGTGGAGCACTTATGAATGCCAAGGGTGAGCTTATCGGAATAACATCGGCGAAGTATTCGGATACAAGCGTGGAAGGAATGGGATTTGCAATCCCGATAAGTGATGCAAAGCCTATCATTGAAGCAATTATCAAACAGGAGACGATTGCCGAGGAAGACAGAGGCTATCTTGGAATCTACGGAGAAGATGTAACCGAGGCAATTGCAAATGCATACAATATGCCGATCGGTGTATATGTAAGAGGACTTATTGAGGATGGTGCCGCAGAGAAAGCAGGTATTAAGGCGGGCGACATAATTACTGAAGTTAATGGTAATACGATTACGACGTTTATCGAGCTTCAGACACAGTTGCAGTGCTGCAAGGCGGGCCAGGAGATTAAAGTTGTGGTTAAGACTTTAAGAAACGGACATTATGAAGACGTGACATACAACGTAACACTTATGGCAAAGCCTGAAGATAATTAGTATATAAGAGGCAGAGAGTTATGCTCCCTGCCTTTTTATTATAATAAAAGCACTTATATATTGAGACCAAGGTGAAATAGTGATATTCTTTGTTTATAGATATAAGCTTTCGGTAAGCTTCAGGAGGTATATAAATGATACAGGAAAGACTTAAAGCGTTAAGAGATGAGATGGCCAAGCGCAATATTGACTATTACGTGGTTCCTACATCGGACTTCCATGAGTCGGAATATGTAGGTGAATATTTTAAGGCAAGAAAGTGGATTACGGGATTTACCGGATCTGCCGGAACTGCAGTTATAGGTATGGACGAAGCAGGACTTTGGACTGACGGAAGATATTTCATTCAGGCAGAGAATCAGCTTAAGGGTTCGGGAGTTACATTATTTAAAATGGCGCAGGAAGGTGTGCCGACGATTAATGAGTACCTTGCCAAGAACCTTAAAAACGGCGGGGTCATAGGTTTTGACGGAAGGGTTGTCAATACCTGTCTTGCCGGAACTTTTAGAGAAATTGCAGAAGATAAGAACGGTTCTTTATATACAAGCGAGGATCTGATCGATATCATCTGGAAGGATAGACCGGCACTTCCTTCATCGAAGGCATGGATACTGGAAGAGAAGTATTCCGGTGAAAGTGTTACATCAAAGCTTGCAAGAATCAGAAAGGAAATGGCTGAAAATGGTGCGGACACCCATATTATGACGTGCCTTTTTGATATTGAATGGACATTTAATTTACGAGGTGGAGATATAGAGCATGTTCCGGTTAATCTTTGCTTTGCATTAATTGATGAGAAAAGCGCTTGTTACTACATCAATGAAGCGGATCTTGATGATGGGGTAAGGGCATATCTTAAGGAAAACGGAGTTACACTCCGCCCTTATGACGCAATATATGATGATGTCAAGGCAATTAAGAATACGGCTAAAGTACTTCTTAACAGAGCACAGGTTAACAGCCGGATTACCGATCTTTTGCCGGATGGCGTAACCATTATTGATAAAGAAAATCCTGCAGAGCTTATGAAGTCCTGCAAGAATGAAGTCGAATTACAGAATCTTATCAAAGCGCATATAAAAGATGCGGTAGCAATGACGAAATTCATGTATTGGCTGAAAACTAATGTTGGCAAGATTGAGATGACAGAAGTTACTGCCCAAGATTATCTTGCCGAGTTAAGATCCAAGCAGGAGGGATTCATAGATCTTTCATTCGGCACAATTTCGGGATATGGCCCTAATGCGGCAATGATGCACTATTCAGCTACTCCGGACAATTGTGCGACCCTGGAACCTCATGGAATGCTTCTTGTGGATTCCGGTGGACATTATCTTGAGGGTTCCACGGATATTACAAGAACATTCGCATTGGGACCTGTAAGTGATATTGAGAAAAAGCACTTCACTGCAGTGCTCCGTGCCAATATGAATCTTTCTCATGCCCGTTTTCTCTATGGATGTCGCGGGCTTAACCTGGATATACTTGCGAGAGGTCCTATCTGGGATATGGATCTTGATTACCAGTGCGGAACGGGTCATGGTGTAGGATATCTTCTTAATATTCACGAGGGACCGAATGGCTTCAGATGGAGAATAGTTCCGGAGAGAAAGGACAGCGGAGTCCTGGAGGAGGGCATGTGTACAACTGATGAGCCGGGTATCTATCTTGAGGGTCAATACGGAATCCGTCTTGAGAACGAACTTATCTGCAGAAAGGGTGCAAAGAACGAATACGGACAGTTTATGTATTTTGAGGATATGACATATGTACCATTCGACATTGATCTTGTAGATGAGAGATACCTTAATGCAATCGATAAAGAGAGACTTAATGAGTATCATAAAAAAGTATTTGAAACGATTTCACCATATCTTACCAAAGATGAGAAAGAATGGCTGAAAACATATACTCGTCAAATTTAAAACATATTTATGTAAAATATACATGTTAAAATGTTTTAAGGATATTCTTGGAAGGATAATATTGGGAGGCATTTTTATGAAGCATGTAAAATTATTCGGAAAGTTTGCGTTGATAGTTGTGCCGTTTGTGGCTTTGGTAGTCTTTCTTATAACGGTTATGGGTGTTATGACGAGCAGATCAAGAGAAGCATATGTAACGGCATTGTATGATGAAGCTTATACAGCCAGTGGCGCTTTGATTAATGCAGACCGAGATCTTTATCAATCGCTTGTAGCGGTGACCGAGGCACATATATCGGGCGGAGTGCTTACTGCAGATGAGAAGCAGGCTCTTGTTGATGATTTTAATAAGAACTATCAGCAGGCGCGTGATAGAGCGGAAGAAGCTGCCAATACTATAATGTCAAAGACGGAAGTGTACGAAGAGCTTACTATTAATAAGCTTTCAAGCGACAACGGAAATGAACCTGAAGAGACACCGTTCCAGGATTGGACATATAAGGATATTTATACAGAGTATGTGGAGAAGTTGGACGAGTGGCATGGTATGTATGATCCTGCCACAGAGTTAGGTGATTATTATGCACAGCTTAAGGCATTTGACGGAGTACGTGATTATCTTGATGCTATGGAGATATTCATGGATGAGTATGCAATAAGAGAGATTGCTGATGCAGATAGAGGTATTAAGCTAAACAAAATCGTTGCATATTCTGCCGGTTGCCTGGTTACGGTAATATGTATTTTAATCACGGTTTATATTGCATTATATATGATTAAGAATCTTCGTGAGATTAAGAACAATCTTGTTCGACTCGCCAATAAGGATCTTTCGTTTGATATTAAGATGAATAATGCAAGAGATGAAATAGGTGATATGTCAAGAGCGGCAGGCACTTTGCTTGGTAATTTCAGGGATATGATTTCTGCAATTAACGAATCATCGAATTTCATTAATGAATCTACGGATAATATGAATAATGTGTCTTCGGATGTAAATAATGCGACGAGCCAGATAGTTGTTGCTGTTGGTGAGATTGCGGAGAAAGTAAGCAATCAGGCGCTTGATACCGGAAGAGCATCGGAGCAGACCAAGACTCTTGAAGAAGTTGTTGTTAAGAGTAATGAGACTGCAGCAAGACTTTCTGAGATCGGTTCTGCAATTAACGGCGCTACAAGAAAAGGTATGGAAGTTGTTGATAAGCTTGGGAATGATACAAAGAAGAGCAGTGAAGCTTTCGATAGTATTTTCAAGGTTATAGAAGAGATGACTGTCAGTGCAAATAAGATAAGCGAAGCATCAAGTCTTATCTCGAGTATTTCGGAGCAGACCAATCTTCTTTCTCTTAATGCTTCAATTGAAGCTGCAAGAGCCGGTGAGGCGGGACGTGGATTCTCTGTAGTAGCGGAAGAGATAAGAAAGCTTGCAGAACAGTCTTCTGACGCGGTTACAACAATTGATGATATGCTTTTGGAACTTAACGGAAATGTATCACGTGCAAGCGCGCAGCGAGATATCGTTATGCAGGCCGTTAAGGTACAGGAAGAAAGCGTTGAGCTTACCGAAGGTCAGTATAGAGAAATTGTAGATAACTCTGCCAAGATCACGGCGCAGGTATCTGTTCTTGACGATATCAGTAACAAGATGGATACGGCTTGCAAGGAAGTGGTTGAGATTGTAAAGAATCTTTCGGATTCCGCTAATGATTGCGCAGCCAATGCAGAAGAGACATCTGCTTCTTCCGAGCATATTATGACCAATATGGGTCAAATTATAGAGCTCGGAGGCGATGTGCATCATTACGCAGACGAACTTAAGAACCTTCTTGATGAATTTACAATGTAAGGCGTAAGTAATTAATAAGGCATAAGGTGTTAGTTATACCTTATGCCTTTTATTTATTTTCAAATGTGTTATTATTACTTTACGTGTATAAGTATTATGTAGGGGATATATATGGGTAGATGTTCAAGAAGTCATGAAATGGATATGTGTAACGGACCGCTTTTGCCGAAACTTATTGTTTTTGCAATTCCGGTTATGTTATCGGGTGTGTTGCAGTTATTCTTCAACGCAGCCGATGTCGTTGTGGTTGGAAGATTTGCAGGTAAAGAAGCTTTGGCGGCAGTTGGTTCTACATCTTCGCTGATAAATCTCCTTGTTAATCTCTTTGTCGGATTGTCGGTCGGAACCAATGTACTTGTGGCCAGGTTCTATGGTGCCAACAATGCAAAAGATGTCGAAGAGACAGTACATACTTCTGTTTTCCTGGCAGTAATAAGCGGAATTATCCTTATATTCATAGGATTCTTTTTCACCAGGCCGATTCTTGTACTTATGGGTTCGCCAAATGATGTATTGCCGTTATCTGCCGTATATCTTAAGATATATTTTCTGGGTATGCCGGCAATGATGCTTTATAATTTCGGCGCTGCAATTCTAAGAGCAATAGGTGATACCAAGAGACCTATGATATATCTTACGGTTGCGGGTGTCGTTAATGTAATACTTAATCTTATTTTTGTTATCCCGCTTCATTTAAGTGTAGTGGGAGTTGCTCTTGCTACAACCATATCACAGTGTATCTCTGCAACGCTTGTAATAATTGCGCTTATCAGGGAAGAAGGATATTGCAAGCTTGATGTTAAGAAGCTTCGTGTTAACAGGCATAAGCTCTTTATGCTTCTTAAAGTGGGACTTCCTGCGGGAATGCAGGGATGTATTTTTTCAATCTCAAATGTGCTCATTCAGTCGTCCGTTAACTCCTTTAATTCGACGGTTATGGCAGGCAATACGGCGGGATCAAGCATAGAGGGATTCGTATATGTATAGATGAATGCTTTTCATCAGACGGCTGTAAGCTTTACAAGTCAGAATTATGGTGCAAAGAAGATTAAACGAATCAGAAAGATTCTGTTATATTGTGTAATAATGGTCAGCGTAGTGGGACTTACAGTGGGAAATTGCGCATATCTTTTTAGCGGTGCAATTTTAAAATTATATACCAAGGGTGATCCGGCTGCGGTTGCAGAGATCATTAAATACGGACAGTTGCGAATGCTCTATATCTGTACGCCGTACTTCTTATGCGGAATAATGGATACTTTAGTAGGTATTATAAGGGGACTCGGCTATTCGATAATGCCGATGATAGTATCGCTTCTTGGAGCCTGTGCTTTTAGAGTCGTGTGGATATTTACTATATTTGCACATATGCATACGCTTCCGGTACTCTACATATCTTATCCTATAAGCTGGGCACTTACGGCGTTGGCCCATTCCATATGCCTTATGATAGTATGGAATAAGGTAAAGCGTAAAATGGAGGAAGCGTAGATGGTAACTTTGCTTGCGAGAATATTCATCAAGAACCATACGGAATACGGGGATTCTACGGTGAGAAGACAATACGGAAGTTTATGTTCCATAGTGGGAATAATGCTTAATGTGTTGCTTTTTATCGGTAAGTATATAGCGGGAACCATAAGTGGTTCCATTGCAATTGTGGCTGACGGATTGAATTCCATATCAGATGCGTTGTCATCTTTTATTACACTTGTAAGCTTTAAGCTTGCAGGGAAAAAGCCCGACCCGTCACATCCTTTCGGACATGGAAGAATCGAGTATATCGCGGGTCTTATCGTTTCGTTTATCATTCTATATACGGGTATACAGCTTTTTATAGATTCAATTGATAAGATAAGACATCCGGAAGAAGTGGAAAGCAGTCTTCTTATTATTGTGATACTTGCAGTATCTATACTGGTTAAGCTTTACATGGTATTCTATAACTATAGAATAGGCAGGAAAATTAATTCAGCGACGATGAGTGTAACTGCAACCGATTCTTTTTCCGATGTGGCTTCAACTTCAGTGGTTTTAATATGTACGATACTTGCGAAATACGTAACATTTCCGCTTGACGGATACTGCGGTATTGCCGTTTCATGCCTTGTAATCTATGCAGGATTCTCCGCGGGAAGAGAGACGATTGCACCGCTTCTCGGCCAGCCTGCGGATAAGGAAACCGTTGACGAGATTGAAAGAATCGTAATGGCTCATGATGGTGCCATAGGTATTCATGATCTTGTATTGCATGATTATGGTCCGGGAAGAAGAATGGTATCGCTTCACGTCGAGGTTCCGGGAAATGGTGATATTTTCAAGATTCATGATATGATCGATAATATTGAGGGCGAGATATACGCGAATATGCAAATCGAGGCAACGATTCATATGGATCCGGTGGATACCGAAGATCCGAGAAGAGAGCACTTTATGGAAGTGGTTGCGGGAGTGCTTCATAGTATTAATCCTAAGATTTCGTTCCATGATTTCAGAATTGTGCCGGGTGATACGCATACCAATCTTGTATTTGA
>JAILJL010000119.1 GCA_024694785.1 Lachnospiraceae bacterium | reverse complement strand
TGAGTGCACAATTTGACAACTGGAGGGAGGTTAGGATTGAATTATGTCAAATGTTATCGTTAAAGAGAACGAGACTTTAGATAGTGCGTTACGCAGATTTAAGAGAAACTGTGCGAAGGCTGGTATTCAGCAGGAGATTCGTAAGAGAGAGCATTATGAGAAGCCAAGCGTAAGACGCAAGAAGAAGTCTGAGGCAGCCAGAAAGCGTAAATACAACTAGTATTTCATAAGCAGTATGAGAATTCTCATACTGCTTTTTGTTGGATAGATATATGGAGGGAATATAAGTGACTGATATAAGAAAGGAAATCGAGAAAAGGCGTACATTTGCGATAATTTCTCACCCGGATGCAGGTAAGACGACATTAACGGAGAAATTCCTTTTATACGGCGGAGCAATTAATCTTGCAGGTTCAGTAAAGGGTAAGGCTACGGCCAGACATGCGGTTTCCGACTGGATGGAGATAGAGAAGGAGAGAGGTATTTCCGTTACTGCCTCCGTGTTACAGTTTAATTACGACGGATAGTGTATCAATATTCTTGATACCCCGGGACACCAGGACTTCTCGGAGGATACATATCGTACGTTAATGGCTGCGGATTCCGCAGTTATGGTTATTGATGGTTCCAAGGGTGTCGAGGCACAGACGAGAAAGCTGTTTAAAGTCTGTGTTATGCGACATATCCCGATTTTCACTTTTATCAATAAGATGGATAGAGAAGCGCGCGACACCTTTTCACTTCTTGACGAGATTGAAAACGAGCTTGGAATCGCAACCTGTCCGGTTAACTGGCCGATAGGTTCCGGTAAGAACTTTAAGGGCGTGTATGACAGAAATACGAAGAAGGTAATGATATTCTCGGATACACAAAAGGGTACTAGGGAAGGCTCGGAAGACGAGTATGATATAGATGATCCTTCAATCAAAGATGTTATCGGACAGGAAAACTATGACAAGCTTATGGAAGAGATTGAACTTCTTGACGGCGCTTCTGCTGAGTTTAATCAGGATGAAGTAACAGCGGGTAATCTGTCACCTGTATTCTTCGGTTCCGCATTAACGAACTTTGGCGTTGAGACTTTCCTTAAGCATTTCCTTAAGATGACTTATTCGCCGCTTCCGCGTCGTGCGGATATCGGAGAAATCAGTCCTTTCTCGGATGATTTTTCCGCATTCGTATTTAAGATACAGGCTAATATGAATAAAGCGCATCGTGACAGAATTGCTTTTATGCGAATCGTATCGGGTAAGTTTACTGCAGGTATGGAGGTTTTCCACGTACAGGGCAATAAAGCGGTTAAGCTTTCACAGCCGCAGCAGATGATGGCAGAAGAACGCAAGATGGTAGATGAAGCCTATGCGGGAGATATTATCGGTATTTTTGACCCGGGTATATATTCAATCGGTGATACTATTACATCTTCCAAGGAAAAGTTTGCTTTTGAAGGTATTCCTACATTTGCACCGGAGCATTTTGCCCGTGTCCGTCAGGTCGATACCATGAAGAGAAAGCAGTTTGCAAAGGGTATCTCACAGATAGCGCAGGAAGGTGCGATACAGATATTCCAGGATATTAACAGCGGACTTGAAGAAATAATAGTCGGTGTAGTTGGGGTATTGCAATTTGATGTGTTAAAGTATAGACTAGAGAGTGAATACAATGTCGAGATTATTATGGAGAATCTCCCATATGAGTATATTCGCTGGATCAAGGACAGAAGTACTGATATGGATAAGGTTGTCGGTACTTCTGATATGAAGAAGATTCAGGACCTTAAGGGTAATCCGTTACTTCTTTTTGTCCATGAATGGAGTATCAAGATGACATTAGACAGGAATAAGAATCTTGAGTTGTTAGAGTTTAACAAAGATTAGTAAAAGTACTGAGGAGGGAACAATTATGCAGCCGATAGTTATTACAGTTGATAATTTTGAAGAGAAAGTTTTAAAATCTCCTAAGAAGATTTTGATTGATTTCTGGGCTTCATGGTGTGGACCATGTAAGGCGCTTTCGCCGATAGTTGATGAAATAGCCGAAGAGGCTGATGATTCATTCCTTGTAGGTAAGGTTAACATCGATGAGAACAGGGATATTGCTTTGAAGTATAAGGTTATGAGTATCCCTACGGTTATCCTTTTTGAGAACGGCGAAGAAGTAAAGCGTTCCGTAGGCTTAGTTGCCAAGGAAGATCTTCTTAATATGTTGCAGTAATATTCAATGATTTTCTATTATCGATGTCTTGGGGTTCATGAAGTTGGACCCTAAGCATCGAGATTTCTATAGTTTTTTTATATCGATGCTATAAAATGCCCAAGAGATGAGGGCGAGGCATCGAGATTCTTCTTTTTTCCAATATCGATGCTAAAATTACCGATTGACGTTTCTGATGATGAATACGCAAATATGTGGGCGAATAAGCCGTTTATCGGTACGACGAATCCGTTAGGGACAGATGAAATGGAAATGATGATAAAGAAGTATTTTGGGTGGTGAATCAAGCAGCCGGAGCTATCTGTCTAATATGTTAGCGGTTTGTTCATAAATTAGTTACAGAACGTAATAATATTCAATATTTTTTCAAGTCTTATTTTTTGAATTTATATATAGGCATAAGATATACTAATTACAAGCATAAGTAAAACTTAATGCTTGGCGACATTGAATGGGATGACTAATGCATACGGAGGTTTATATGAAGAAGGTTAGGTATTTAATATCATTACTTTTGGTCGTGACGTTGTTTTTATGCGCTTGCGGGGATGGTAACAGTGTAGAAGATAAGAATGAAGCAGAGGGGCCTGCAAGAATATATCTGTGTGGAGAATATCATTCGGATGAAACGTCATTAAAGAAAGAACTTGTGAGATGGGAAGAGTTTTATGCTAAAGGGGCAAGACATCTATTTATTGAAGTCTCATATGCGAAGGCGGAATTCATGAATATATGGATGCATGAAAAATCAGATGATATTCTTGATAAATTGTGGGAAAACAGTGAAGGAACACAGGGAACTACACAAATTTGCTATGATTTTCTCAAAACGATTAAAGAAAAATTCCCGGAAACTATATTCCATGGTACGGATGTCGGTCATCAATATGATACAACGGGAGAAAGCTATTTAAGATATCTCGAAGACAAAGGGATGAAAGACAGCAAAGAATATAGAATTGCGGAAGAAAATATTGAGCAGGGAAAAGAGTTTTACAGCAAGCGTAGAGAAAACGAGGCAGATGGATACAATTACAGAGAAAACTGCATGGCGGAAAACTTTATCCGAGAATGTAATAGTGTGCCGGGCGTATTCATTATGGGAATATACGGAGACGCACATATTTCAAGTGATGTTGCGTATAATGGAACCGTACCTTCAATGCGAAAGCAATTGGAAGAGCTTTATAAAGACATACTGGAAACTGAGGCGGTATGGTATGCGGATGTGATTCGCACCGAGAAAGTTACAATAGGCGAAAAGGAATATGATGCTGATTATTATGGCCTGTTTGATATATCAAGCTGGTGCGAAGAATTTATTTCAAGAGAATTCTGGTTATTAAAAGATGCATATGATGATTTTAAAACATGCGAATTAACAGGTAATGTATTACCGATAGATAATTATCCGACGAAGGTTGAGTTACAATTTGGATAGGATAACCAATATATATTTACGGAGGTTTATATGAAGAAGGTAAAACATTTATTAACACTACTGTTGGCAGTAGTAATTGTTCTGTCTGCATGCAGTATGCCTGCAGGAATGGCATCTAAGGAAGAAAAGCTCATACCGGGTATACTTTTATGCGGAGAGGCTCATTCTTATCAAAGATGTATCGATCGAGAATTGGAGCGTTGGGGTGAATTATATTCAAAAGGTGCAAGACACCTTTTTGTGGAAGACTCATATGCATTTACGCAATTCATTAATGAGTGGATGAAAGCTGAAGATGATATGATTTTTGATTCGATTTACGAAAATTATAGAGGAACCCAGGGTTATTCGGTAGAAATGGTGTATTTCTTTCATAGTATTAAAGATAATTATCCGGAGACAGTATTTCACGGGATTGATATAGAACATCAATATAGAACAACAGGAGAAATGTATCTTGAAAAGCTTAGAAACGAAGGCAAAGAAGATTCCGAAGAGTATAAGCTTTGTACCGAAAATATTGAACAGGCTACGGAAACATATTCGATAGAGGATATGCGCGAGTACTATTCATATAGAGAAGCATATATGGTTGAGAATTTTATAAGGGAATACGAAAGCCTTAAAGATGAGTTCGTAATGGGTATATTTGGCGCAGCGCATACCGATCCGGAAGCATTGAATTATTCACAAAGTGCTCCGAACTTTGCAGGAAAACTTATTGAAAAGTATGGAGATCTTGTACAGACGGAGGAGATGGTCTGGCGAGATTCTATTAGAATGGATAGAATTGCAATTGACGGTAAAGAATATGATGCAGCATACTTCGGATTAGATGATGAGCGTGAATGGGGGGATGATTGCGAATCACTGGAAGTGTGGCGCATAGACGATGCATATGATGATTTTAAGAATAATATATCGAATGAAATGTGGTTGGGGTATAGCTGTTTTCCGGAAAAAATCGAAACGGGAAGAGTGTATATGTTCCGTCTTAAGTATTATGACGGAAGTGTATATGATATGCTGTTCCGCTCTGATGAAGATTATATGTACGAAGGAATGCGCTGCCTTGTCGGATTTGAGGTTAACAGAGTTAACTTGATAAGTGCTGAAGAAGATTCCGAAGGAAATGATACTGAGGATATACCTGAAAGTATTCTTTTATGCGGAGAAGTACAGAATGATGAAACTTCATTTAATAATGAACTTAAGTCGTGGGAAGAGCTTTATGTTAAGGGAGCAAGGCATCTTTTTATTGAGAACTCATATGCATATGCGGCTTTGCTTAACAGATGGATGAAAGAAGATTCGGATGATATATTAAATCAGCTCTTGGAAGAAAGCGAAATCACAAAAGAAAGTGCTTCAAATATAAATAATTTCTATAAATTAGTTAAAGAAAAGTTCCCGGAAACGGTATTTCATGGCACTGATATCAATCGTCAATTTGAAACTATAGGAAAAAGATATCTTGAAATTTTAAAAAGCGAGGGAAAAGAGGGTACTGAAGAGTATCGATGTGTAGAGCTTAATAATGAGCAAGGGAAGAGTTACTGCGATATTCTTAATGGAAAGGAAGCCGATCTAAGAGCCGATAGTTTCAGAGAAACGTGCCTTGCGGAAAACTTTTTGAAAGAGTGCACCAATATGCACGGAGAGACTATCATGGGAATATATAAACGCGGTCATGTTACGATAGACTGGG